>NZ_CP009227.1:902689-1203585 GCF_000775995.1 Treponema sp. OMZ 838
AAGACCAAGCGTCATCAGTTTATGTGCGGTAAGTAAGTCCGCTTTTTTATAGGGATTAAAGGACATGCATTGTTCATACGCTTGAATTGCATTTTTGACTTCTTGTACCTCTTTTACCGGCGCGATGATATGTTTTCCTTCAATGAGAGCCGTAACTTGTTCTTCCGTTAGTGTGTTCCCTTCGATCGCAAGCGAACCCTGTATCGTTTTCATCCTATTGATTTTCCGCAAGCGTACGCTATCGGAATGTTCAAATCTGATCTTCAACCGCTCCATTGCGGCAGCTATTTGAGAAATAAAATTGATCGCTTTTGAGGTAATCTTAAACGGCGGTTCGTATTGCATTTGTGTTCATTATACCGGATTTTTGACAATTTCTCTACCTTGTTTTTAGCGATGCCCAATCGCAACGCTTTCAAAAAAAGGATATACTGACTGTTGAAAAAGGAGCACAGGAGGCTGAATGATGACGGCACAGTGGGCGGCAGTCTGTATAAAATTGTTACAAGGGGCTATTTACGAAAATGAGGAACCTGAGGCATGGAAGCTCTTGCAGCAATACCAGCGTGAAATTGCCGCATATTTTGACCAAATCGGTATCAGCCTCTTTATTGAACCGGCCGACGGCTACGCATTTTTAGAGCAAAAAGAGAGCGAAGAAGGGGATTCTAAAGCTGTCAAACTTATCCGGCATTATCCGCTGTCATTTGAGTTATCATTGCTGTGTGTACTGTTGAGGGAGGCCTTGGAGCAGTTCGATGTTTCTCAAAACACATCTTCAATTTTAGTACTGAAAGCGAGTGAAATTCGTGGAATGCTTTCCATTTATTTTAAAGAAAAAACCGATCAAACAAAACTCTATAAAGAATTAAATAGGTATCTAAATCAAGCTGTCGATATAGGCTTTCTTAAAAACTTGAGCGAAAAAGACCTCAGCAAAACAGGTGATGCAGATATTGACCCTGCGTATGAAGTCCGCAGGATAATACGAGCCAAAGTCAGCGTCGATTTCTTAGCGGAATTTAAAGAGCGGCTGCAAAAGCTTTAGAAACCGGCTAAACCAATAAACCTGTTCGGAAGCTTCCGTTTCTGAACAGGTCGAATATTTCCCGGCAGCCGGCTTGCTCTTTTCGTGAGTTTTAATAGTTGAGCAGACCTTTAAACCCGACGCGCACCGTCTCCTGCCTCGCAAGCAAAAAAGGAAGCTGTCAGCCCTGTCTTTTCGGTGTAGGCGTTGCCGACGCGGGCGGTAAATGCCGCAACGGCATCTTTTTGTACTAAGGCAATGGCACAACCGCCGAATCCCGCGCCGGTCATCCGCGCACCTAAGCAACACGGTTCAGCATTAGCAGCATCGGCGAGCGTATCAAGTTCAAGACCGGTGACTTCATAGTCGCGCCGCAGCGAGTCATGGGACGCCTTGAGCAGCTCGCCGAGTTTCGGCAAGTTACCGGCTTTTAGCGCCGCAACCGCTGCAAGTACCCGTTCGTTTTCCGTAATACAATGGCGCACCCGTTTATAGATACGCTCATCGGCTATTGCCGCCTCAACCGCACTCAAATCAGCAGAGGTCAAGTCACAGAGGTTATAAATAGGCTTAATCTTCTGTAAAAGAGCAAGTCCTTCCATACATTCGGCGCAGCGTTCATTATACTTTGAGTCCACAAGCGCACGTTGCTTATTGGAGTTCATCACAACAATACGGTAATCACCCAGAACAAGCGGTACATATTCATACTCAAGCGTTGACGTATCAAGCAGCATCGCACATTCTTTTTTACCCATTGCAATACTGAACTGATCCATAATTCCGCACTGCATATTCATAAAAACATGCTCGGACTCTTGCCCCATTTTAGCAAGTTCTACCGCATCAACCTTAAAGCCGAACAATTCGGCGACTGCCCGCCCGAAGCCGACTTCCAGCGCAGCCGACGAAGAAATACCGCCGCCTGCCGGCAACTTGCTAAAAAACAGTACCTCAAAACCGCTTGTCAGTTTGTATCCGCCTTTTTGCAGCATCGCGAGCATACCATTCAGATAGTTCGCATATTGATTTTCTCTCCGGTAGCAGAAGGTTTCCGTAGAAGAAAATTCAAGTGCACCCGGAAACCGTATATCATCATAGATAATCGTTGTATCGTCTCTCTTGCGCAGCAGCACATAGAGGTACCGATCGATCGCCGCAGGGAACACCTTCCCGCCGTTATAATCAATATGCTCTCCGATAATATTGATACGGGCAGGGGAGGCAATCATCATAATTTCTTCCGTACCTGCTCCGTACCGCTCGGTAAAAGCCTTTGTCAATTCCGCCTTCATCTGTTCTTCCGGCAAATCGGTTAAAAACTGTATAAACTCATGCTGTGTCATGGTGATCCTCTCTTGGGTAATCGTAGCAGACATTTTTGAAGTATTCCCGCCAAATAAAGGGGCTGTCCAACCTTTTCTTTTGAAAATATGAGGGCATCTACTTCGTTATTTCACAAAAATTAGACCTCGACGTGCAAAAGCACGCCTGCGGGTAATTTTTGTTCATGCCTCGTATCTGCTCCACCTATTTTCAAAAGACTAACGGAAAACCGATGGTTCTACGCAACCGCCTTATTTATTTGGCGATTCTGATTTATCTGTCTGCTGCGATTACCCGTCTTTTAAAATAGACTTCCGGCAGCTGATGCTTTTTGCATCGTTACTCTTATTTTCGGCATTAGTTGGCTGGTGTTTTATAACCAGTGCTTACAATACCGATGAAAGGTCTGCGATGACGGTATCGATTCGTCTATTGATAATATGAGTGACGGTAAACGTTATCCGTCCGCAAGTAATCTTCTTATTAGTATGCGGCAAATATCCCCATTTTTCAAGTAGAAAACCGCCGAGAGTATCATAATAATCGGAGTGAAAATCGGTGTGCAGTAATTCGTTGCAATCTTCCAGCTTTAGTGCACCGGGAATGACAAGCTGCGATGTATTGATAAAGCGTACCGAACGCATCGGATCGTTCCGTGCCTTGCCGTACTCATCCTGCACCGTACTGAATACTGCAGCAATGATATCATCCATCGTAATGAGCCCTGCCACGCCGCCGTGTTCATCGATGACGATTGCGATATTTTGCATCTTGGCATTCATCGCTTTGATAATAGAAAAGATGGAAGCTCCCTCGGGAACAAAAATCGCAGGACGCTGCAAAGTCTCAAGTTCAGGCTCCCGCCGCTCCTGCAAAGCAAACAGCAGCGTTTTATAATGGATAATACCGGTAACAGTCTTTGTTTCGGAATCGTAGACAGGCAATCGAGAAAAACGGCTGCGGCGGAACTGTTCAATGACTTGCGGAAAAGTCGCGGCGGAATCAACGTAACTAATTGCCGTACGCGGCGTCATAATATTGCGGAGCTTAACATCCTGCAGCAAAACGGCTTTGCGCAACAGCGCTTCTTCTCCGGCGGCGAGGGCGCCGTCTTCTTGCCCGATATGCACGAGCAGTTGAAGATCTTTTTCCTTGAGTGTATCCGGCGTTGTTTTCGGGCGGGCATTACACAGCTTGAGGACTGCTTTTGTCAGCAGCGAGAACACCGCCACAATGGGGCGGAGCAATGTGTAACACACATACAACGGTAGCGAGGCTTTCTTGCCGATCGATTCCGCCCGTTCGGCTGCGAGCGCTTTAGGGAAAATTTCGGCAAGGATGATGATGAGTACGGTAATAATCGCAGTTGCTGCGGGAACAGCCTGTGCGCCGAACACATTGAGGGTAAAGGCGGTAATAAGACCCGAACTCAGCGTGTTGACAAAATTGGTGCCGATGAGCGCAGTCGTAACGATTTTTTCTTTCATTTCTACCAACCGAGCTAACCGTTGAGCATTTCTGCGGGAGCTTTTTTTGAGAGTGCGGTATTCCGATCGCGTAATAGCAGTTACCGCCGTTTCGGTACCGGAAAAAAAGGCTGCGCAGGCGAGCAGGATAATTATTTCAACACTGATAACGACAACGTTCATTCTTCCGCCTGCATCCGCACTTCAATTTGCACAATACGGTTTGCTTCAACCTTCTTTACGGTAAAAAGATACGGCTCTGCGGTAATTGAATAACCTGCCGCCGGAATTTCACCTGCTTTCTCCATTATGTAACCGCCGATGGTGTCGCTATACTGCGATTCAAGGTTGAGGTTCAGCTTTTCGTTTAAATCGCCGAGCCGGGTAATGCCTGTGATGGAGAAAATATCCGCTACTTCGCCTTCATCATGAGCGGTACCCGCATCACCGGCTCCTGCCTGTACCGTTTCCGCCGTATCAGCGCGTATGTTTACACCCGCAACAGTACTGTAAGTATCCTTGCCCGCCTCTGCGGTATCTATGTTTGCCGGTTCGGCAGTTTGTCCAGGTTGCAACGGCTGCACTGCCCCAACCTCCTCACCCGCAGCACCGGCGTCTTTTGCAACGGTATCTGTTTGTCGGGCTGCACCTGCTTGCACGGCAGCGCCTGACGGTACGGCAGTTTCCCGTACATCATATTCGTCAAGAATACTGCCGAATATTTCCTCACTGACATCCTCGACGGTTATCAATCCCGCAGTTCCACCGTACTCATCGAGCACAATAGCCATCGTTTGCTGCTCGGTATGGAATTTTTTTTCCGCTTGAGCGAGCTTCGTTGTTTCAAATACAAAAAGCGGTTTACGCAGATAGGCGCTTACCTGAAAGGCAGCACTCCCGTCCAAGTATTCGGGAGAAAATAGAAAATCTTTAATATAGAAGAACCCTTGTATGGCATCGATATTTGTGCTGTACACCGGAAAGCGCGAAAAGCGGGATTTTTTTGACAGCTCTATAATCTCTTCCGCAGACGCTCCGATGTGAATTGCCGTAATATCACGCCGCGGCGTCATCACACTGCGAACGGAAAAGTCGCCGTAACGGAGGATGTTCGTTAGCAACATACGTTCATCACTGCCGATAAAGCCGCCCTCCTCCCGCGCTTGAAAAAACTCGCGTAAATCCGCCTCAGTAACAGCCGCCGTGTTTTGCGCTTCACGGATACCGCAAAGCCGCAGCAAAACATCGGTAATCGCAGAAAAAAGTGCAACAACCGGCGAAAGTATCGCCATCAATAATAAGATAAAGCGGGCAAAGACAAGGCTCAAAGCATCGGGATACACCAACGCAATCGACTTAGGCAAAATTTCGCCGAAGATCAATAGCAGTACCGTACCTGCGGCGACCGCAATACCCAACCCTGAATCCCCGAATATCCGCAGCGCGGCGGCAGTCAGCACTACGGATATAGCGATGTTGACAATACTGTTCCCTATCAAAATTGTCGATAAAAATTTTTGTTTATTTTGCAAAATCTTTTCCGCCCGCGCTGCCGCACGGTTATTTCGTTCGCGCAAAAACCGCAGCTTGAGCTTATTCAAAGATAAGAACGCCGTCTCTGCCGACGAAAAAAACATCGACAGCAAAAAAAGCGCCAATAAACTGATGAGCAGTAAAATTATATGCGGGGGTTCTCCAGTATCCATATTCGATAGATTATATTAAAAGGAAATGTTAAAAATGTCAATTTTTACTAAGAGTGCTTCCGGCTTGACAAAATACGATACGGCATATACCCTTTTATTAATAACACCTTTCTTAAAGGAGGAGATATGAGAAAAGAGTTCCGCATTACGGCGTTGGTAGTAGGTATCCTTTCTATTATTGCAGGTATCTATATGTTCATCAACCCGATTACCAGCTTGGCATCACTTTCGTTTTTTTTCGCAGCGGTTATGTTTATAAACGGTGTGTATGAAATTATCCATTATTTTGCAGACAGAGAAGACCATATCTTAATTGTCTTGCTGAACGGTATTCTCACTATCCTGCTTTCAATTCTCGTACTGACCAGCCCTCTGTTTACAGCCGCAACGATTATCCCGTACCTCTTTGCCTGTTGGATATTGTTCAGCGGTATTACGCGGTTTATTATCAGTTTTAAAATCCGCTACATAACCAGAAGAGGCGGTTTTTATTTGATGCTAGTCGGCATACTGGGTATCATCTGTGGAATTGTTATGCTGATGCATCCGCTCTTTACGAGTCTATTCGTCGCATACATGATCGGCTTTGACTTTATCTATCACGGTATTATCAGCATCGTTTTATTCTTTAGAGGACGATAACCGGTTGGAGAAGATTCATCAACTGATGCACGGCTCTGTGCATTAGTTGATGCAGGTGATAAAAGGCTGTAAGCAGTTCTGCGGTATACAGATAGTCAAACAGTTGTTTCTTAGTAAATGCTTGGATCTTCCGCTGGAAGTTTGATTCCGGCTTGTCATCTATGGGTTATTTCTTGTATATTCTATGGGTACCTCTAAAAACTCGGTTAGATTTTTAGAGGTACCCGTCGAGTTTTTAATAAGTCTATAAATATAAATGACTTATTAAAAACATCGCAAATTAAAATCAAGGAAAACCTCTAAAAAACTGAAGTTTTTAGAGGTTCCCTATATACAATATAATCGTGAGGTAGGCTATGGATCATCGTTTTAAAAGGGTACGTTCTATTTTTTATGCATCGTAGTAACACTCTCTTTTCTTATTGTTTTTACCGCTTGCCGCGATGAACGAGACGCAGTTCTCTATCTGTATAATTGGACATACTACACACCCGATCCCGTTATCCAAGCTTTTGAAAAAAAATACAATGTCAAAGTTGTCTATGATGATTTTGCATCCAATGAAGATATGTTCGCTAAGCTTATGGCCGGTTCAAAAGGCTACGACCTTGTTATCCCATCGGCGGATTATGTTTCAATCATGATAAAACTGAACATGCTTGAGCCTATCGATATTTCAAAAATCCCGAACATCCGCTATTTACGCCCGGAAGTACTCCATCGAATCGAGTATGACCCAAAAATGGAATTCTCTGTACCGTATTACATGGGTGCAGCAGGTATTGCGGTAAACACCAAAGAAGTGCCCAATTATGAACGCGGTTGGAATATCTTTGAACGGGCAGATTTAAAAAACAGAATGACGATGATGGATGATATGAGGGAAGTGCTCGGCGCTGCATTAGGTTCTTTGGGTTATGAGCCGAACAGCACCAATCCTGATGAGCTGGAACAAGCATATCGTCTAATCCAAAACAATTGGAAACCGAATCTCATAAAGTTTGATGCGGACGGCTTTGCAAAATCTTTTGCGTCGGGGGATTTTTTAGCGGTGCAAGGATATGCGGAGGCAATTTTTGCAGAGTTGCAGGAAGATCAAACGCAGTATGTTGACTTCTTTATTCCGCAAGGCGTTCATTCAGGCTTGTATATCGACAGCTTCTGTATTCCCAAAGGAGCCCCTCATCCGGAACTTGCACATGCCTTTATCAACTTTGTGCTTGAACCTACCGTTTATGCCGAGTTCTTAGATACATTCGGCTTTCCGGCTTCTATCCATACGGAGGCAAGGTACTACCAAAAGAAACGACCTCACTACGCACTTGATGATCTCAACGACTGCATTCTCAAACAGGACCTCGGTGTAAACTTAGAGCTGTATAACAGCTATTGGCAGCGGATCCGTTTTATGCCATAGGATAAGTCGCCGTTCTCTAAAAAAATTTTATTGCCGTTTTTCCATTTTGTGCGTAGATTCATTGTATGAACATAGACAAATACACAGTGAAAGCACGTGAGGCATTGCAGGATGCAGCCTCGCTTGCCGAACAAGACAATCACAGTCAGATTGAGCCGGTTCATCTCTTATATAAACTCTTAGATCAAGAAGAGGGGATTGTACCGCCGCTCATTGAGAAGATCGGTGCGTCAACGGATCAGATTCTTGATGCACTCGATACTATTTTGGATAAAAAGCCGCGGGTAACCGGAGACTCTGCACAGGTATATATGTCGCCGGTTTTAACAAAGCTCTGCGCTCAGGCGGAAAAGATCGCCGCTTCGCTCAAGGATGAGTATGTTTCCACGGAGCACATTCTGCTTGCGCTTACCAAAAGCGATGATGAGGTTGGCGAACTGCTCCGCTCGCACGGTATTACCTACGATGCGGCGTTGAGAGCCTTAAAGGATGTGCGGGGAAATCAGCGGGTTACGAGCGAGGATCCCGAAGCGACGTTCAATAGCCTCGAAAAATACTGCCGCGATTTAACGGAACTTGCGCGGGAAGAAAAAATCGATCCGGTTATCGGACGCGATGAAGAAATCCGGCGGGTGATGCAGGTTCTGTCGCGCCGCACTAAAAACAACCCCGTATTGATCGGTGAGCCGGGTGTCGGTAAAACCGCTATTGTCGAAGGACTTGCCCGCCGGATTGTGTCCGGGGACGTGCCGGATAGCCTGCGCGGAAAAAAGCTCTTATCGCTTGACCTCGGCGCCTTGGTTGCCGGAGCGAAGTTCCGCGGCGAATTTGAGGAGCGCCTCAAAGCGGTTATCTCCGAGGTGCAAAAAGCCGAGGGCAGTATCATCCTCTTTATTGATGAGCTGCATACCCTTGTCGGCGCCGGTGCGAGCGAAGGGGCGATGGATGCTTCCAACCTCTTAAAACCTGCCTTGGCGCGCGGTGAGCTGCGGGCGATCGGCGCTACCACCTTGGATGAGTACCGCAAGTATATCGAAAAAGACAGCGCGCTTGAACGCCGCTTCCAGCAGGTATACTGCCCCGAACCGAATGTAGAGGACACCATTGCCATTCTGCGCGGCTTGCAGGAAAAGTACGAGGTACACCACGGTGTGCGCATTAAGGATGAGGCACTCATCGCAGCAGCGGTACTTTCCAACCGCTATATCACCAACCGCTTTTTGCCCGATAAGGCAATCGACCTCGTGGACGAGGCAGCCAGTAGGCTTAAAATGGAAATTGAAAGCCAGCCGGTTGAGCTTGATCAGGTTGAGCGCAAAATCCTCCAGATGAACATCGAGAAGGTGTCGCTTTCAAAAGAAACGGACGCCGCTTCAAAAGAACGGTTGGAAAAGCTGGAGCAGGAACTGTCCGACTTAACCGAAAAGCGGAATGTGATGCAGGCGCAGTGGCAAAACGAAAAGACCCGCATCAACGAGTCGCGGAAATATAAGGAAGAGCTTGAGCAGCTGCGCCGTGAAGAAACGCAGTTTACACGCGACGGCAATTTGAATAAGGCTGCCGAACTGAAATACGGCCGCATACCGGAACTGGAAAAAAAGATTGCCGCGGTTACTGCAGAGCTTGCAAAAAAGGCCGGCAGCAGCGGACAGCTTCTCCGCGAAGAGGTTTCCGAAGAGGATATCGCCAAGATTGTTTCGATGTGGACGGGGATTCCCGTTGCAAAGATGCTTGCGAGCGAGCAGCAGAAGTACCTCGATCTGGAAGCAGTATTGCAGAAACGGGTTGTCGGACAAGACCAAGCAGTACAGGCGGTTGCCGATGCCATCAGACGGAATAGGGCAGGACTTTCCGACCCCAACCGCCCGCTCGGCAGCTTCCTCTGTATCGGGCCTACCGGTGTGGGTAAAACCGAACTGGCGCGCACCCTTGCGGACTTCCTCTTTAACGATGACCGGGCGCTTACCCGTATCGACATGAGCGAATATATGGAAAAGCATTCGGTGAGCCGCTTAATCGGAGCGCCGCCCGGCTACGTGGGCTATGACGAGGGTGGACAGCTGACCGAAGCGGTGCGCCGCCGTCCGTACAGCGTGGTGCTCTTTGACGAAATTGAAAAAGCACATCCCGATGTGTTCAATGTATTCTTGCAGATACTGGATGACGGGCGGCTGACGGACGGACAAGGCAGAGTAATCGACTTCCGCAACACGATTATCATTATGACGAGCAATCTCGGCTCGGAGCTAATTTTAGCGGCGGACACTCCGGAAGAAATGACTGCGCAGATTAAAGATCTGCTCAAACAGCATTTCCGCCCTGAGTTTTTGAACCGCATAGATGAGCTTTTAACCTTTAGACGGCTCGGCAAAGAGCATATCCGCAAGATTGTCGATATTCAGCTGCAGGCTGTTTCCGCACGGCTTGAAGCACGCCGCCTGCATTTGATTGTAACGGATGCTGCAAAGGACTTCCTCGCCGATATCGGCTATGATCCCTTGTACGGCGCGCGCCCCTTAAAGCGGGCTATCCAGACCGAACTTGAAAACAAGCTCGCCAAAGAGCTGCTTTCTGGCGCATTCGTCGGCAAGACCGATATTACGGTGGATGCCGGAAAGGGCGGCTTGACGTTTAAGGCGTAAATAGTCTCAATGTATGTATGTACATTGATGCCCATCTCCATCCCGCAGATTATTTTGATACGTGCGCCTCTGTAGGCGGTGCCGGAAATGTAGACAAACCGTTTGCGTATCCGGCATCGCTTTGCTGTTCGGCGCATGACCATACCGAATATGAACGGCACCGCCGCCTCTTTGAACGCAATGTATGCGGCGATGCCAATTCTCCTACTACGGGAACAGTCCTATACCAAAGCGAAACTCATTTACAGCCGTCTGCACAACAGCACGTACTCTTTTCCTTCGGCATCCATCCCCAAAATCCCGTAACCGATGAAGCGGAGTTTTTATACCGTCTTTTGGAAACACGGCAGATCCACGCGATTGGAGAATGCGGATTCGATCTTTTTAATGATGAGTATAAGCAACTCTTGCCGATGCAGCAAACAGTATGGGATATGCAGTTACGATGGGCGCAGGAGTTTCAGTTGCCGGTGGTGATTCATTGCCGGAAAGCGCTGCCGCTCATCTTTGATTCGGTGCCTCGGTTAAAAAAACTGCCGGCAGTTATCTTCCACGGCTGGGGCGGCAGTCTGCAAGAGGCGTCGGCATTTCTTAAAAAAGGCGTCAACGCCTATTTTTCGCTCGGCAAGGCAGTCCTCCGCGGGCAGAAATCCGTATGCGCAATGGCTGCCTCATTCGATAGTACCCGCCTCTTAACGGAAACCGACGCTCCATATATGAGGCTCAAAGCAGAATCCTACTCCCATCCCTACGATATTATCGCCGTTACAAAGCAGTGTGCAAACCTGCGCTACAACGGAGCCGAGTCGGTAAAACAAACCGGCCCCGATGCGGTAAAGCGGGCATGCGTTATCAAACAGTATGAATCCTCAACGGTGGCACTTGAAGAAATCAGCATCAATGAAGCTGCTGTAAAAGAATTCAGCGATATGATTGTGCGAAATTTTAATTGCGCATTTGGATTATCGGATTGAATGAATAGAGAGGAAAAAAGGCGCCGATCAGAATCGAACTGATGAATGAAGGTTTTGCAGACCTCTCCCTTACCACTTGGGCACGGCGCCGATAATGGAGCTACTATATCAGAAACCGATATCTTATGCAAGAGGTTCGTCAGGGCAAATGCATCAGTCGGTGTTTAAATAACCCCGCAGAAAAATTGAGACTATTCGACCAGAACTGCCAAGGATGGCAGTGGTTCCATACAGAAGCGATGTTTTGTGCACGCACAAAACTCGCCTTCAACTGTTGTACACGGATGCACAACAGTTGAAGATGGTTCAAATGGTCTCACAACCTCATTCTTTCTGCGATTTTTTATCTTCTCTGCCTGATGCATTTGCCTTGTTGCCGAAAAAATGTGCGAAATTTTATTCAAAATTTCGCACAAAGGGAATAGTCCTGTTTGAAATAGTATCGATGCGATTACACTGATAACTGTAACACTCTCCTATAGCTTTTGGAGCTGATGCACCGTACTCTTAAAATCCTTAGCGTATTCGGCAGTAAAGGAGAAAGGCTCGCTCGTCCGCGGATGAACCCCTTCAAGCTGATAGGCATGAAGCGCAAGCCGCCGGATAAGCGGCTGCTCCGTATACACATCACCGTGCCACCGTTGTTTGAGCTCGGAAAGGAGTACCGGCTTACCGCTGCCGTACAGCGAATCGCAGACAATCGGGTAACCGGCGGCTGCAAGGTGTACCCTAATCTGATGAGTCCTACCGGTAACGGGACGCGCCTCAAGTAGGGAGAATTGCCAGAATGTTTCCAGCACCGTAAAATGCGTTATCGCTTCCTTGCCGCGCCGTTTATCTACAACAGTACGGTGCAGAGCATCTCCGTCGGCGCGCAGCGGCAGGTCAACGGTAAATTGTTCTTCCGATACCCGCCCGTGAATCAGCAGTCGGTATGTTTTCTTTATCTCCCTCTCTTGAAATGCGGTATTCAACGCACGGTGCGCTTCCGCATTGAGGGCATAGAGCAAGATGCCGGAAGTGTCTTTATCAATCCGGTGTACGGCATAGAGTTTTTGACACAACGGCGCAATCTGCGGCAGCTCTTTTTGAATGAGCAAGTCGAGCCGCGGAGCTTCAATATCCCAACGGTCGGCAGCAACTAAAAGACCGGCGGCTTTATTCACCGCAATCATATCATCATCGGCATAAATCAGCGTAAAGGGAGCTTTTTTCATCAAGTATTCCTCAATTTTAAAAATCGGATTAATTCTGTGTAGCTTTCGCAATCGGGTAAAATGGAAGGCGTGCCATATTCGGGAGAGATTAATACGTGAGCATCAAGCGCCTGCAAAAAAAGCGCAGGGTATTCGGCTTCGGGAATATGAGGAAAGAGATACCAACCTTTTTGTGTCCACACGCCGGGAATGAGGCGCTCCGCTTCGGCTTTCCGGTTGAGCGCCGCTTGCCGTTTCTTTACTATTGTATGGCTGACCCTTGCGCTGCGCCCTGCCGTCTCTGAATGGTGTCCGTCTTCGATTTTAATTTCTTTGAGTTGAAATTGTTCCATCTTATGCTTTAAATCGAAAAATGCCCGTGCAAGGCTGTACGCAAACGGTGGGAACAGCACATCGGAAGGCGGTAAGCGTTCTTCAAACCGGCTACCGGCAGCGATAATGCCGCACGGTACCGGATAGGCGGGCGTTACCAACATGATGCTATCGGCTATCAGCTCTTGAGAATCGGAAGAGGGATCAAGATCTAAAAACGGCCGCCATACCGGCAGCAGCTGTACCGTACCGTTTTGATCGGCTTGCAGCACAGAGCCGGCTATCCGCTCCGCCTTATCCTGCGTTTCATACCAGCGGATAACGGGATAATCCGGCAGCAGGGCTTCCAACGCACGCCGTAGTTGAACATCAGCCTTGGTCGGCAAAAAGCCGGTGAGCCCCTTATCCAAAAATTGCTTACAAACCAGATTTGCCTGTCCCGTTCTTCTGCCTAAAATTACTTTTCCGCCGTCAAGCCACAGGTCAAGCAGCCGGACATTTTTTTCCGTGTATAAATAGTAACCGCGGGCGCGCCGGACATTTCCGTACCGCTTGCGGATTTCAGTATAAATATCGATCATTTGAAAGCTATCATCGCATAACGGCAAAAAAACTACAAGAGAATAAGTCAATCGAACAAAATTTTATGCAAAAGATAGATACTTATAAAAACAGCAGAGTGCCTGCAGTGATGAGTACGCTGCCGAGGGCTGTTTTTATCGTCAGTTTTTCATGCAGAATAAGGCACGACAAAATCAACGTAAGCACAACGCTCAGCTTATCGATCGGAGCAACGCGCGACACTTCACCGATCTGTATCGCCTTAAAATAGCACAGCCATGACGCACCCGTTGCAAGCCCTGAAAGAATAAGGAACACCCAATTAGCGGATGTTAAATCCTTTATGCCTTTGATATTCCCGTTTGCAAAAATAATACCCCACGCCAGCGCGAGCACGACAACGGTTCTTATTGCCGTCGCGAGCGTTGAGTCGATGTTCTTCATACCATATTTTGCAAAAATCGACGTAAAAGCGGCAAACACCGCAGAAAGAAATGCCAATAATTTCCACATAGGTTCAGTATATACTGAAATACATTCAATAACATAGGATACTATAGAAAAAAGCAGCGGTAGTGCGGAAATCCATTTACAAAAAGGAAGTACAAGAGATCCGATGGAAACAAAAAGATATGAAGTGCTTGCTTTTTTTTAAAAACTATGATATATTAAGAATCATTACTAAGATTTTAAGGAGATACTTTATGGACGAAAGAATTAACATGCCGCTTTTAGGCGATGCATTTCCCACTTTGCAAGTACAAACTACACAAGGACCAATGACATTGCCGGCAGACCTAAAAGGTTCGTGGTTTATCGTATTCAGCCATCCGGCTGATTTCACTCCCGTATGCACAACCGAGTTTGTCGGCTTTCAGGAACTCATGCCCGAATTTGATAAACTCGGTGTAAAATTGGTTGGTCTTTCCGTTGACCAGGTATTCAGCCACATGAAGTGGATTGAATGGATGAAGGACAAGCTCAACGTGCAGATTACATTCCCTGTTATTGCTGCAAACGATTCGATTGCGAATTCACTAGGACTTTTGCATCCCGGTAAAGGCACTAACACGGTTCGTGCGGTATTCATTGTCGATCCCGAAGGAAAACTCCGGTTGGTACTGTATTATCCACAGGAAATCGGTAGAAACATGGATGAAATCTTACGCTCGGTAAAAGCATTACAGATTTCCGACAAGCAAAACGTTGCGTTGCCCGCTAACTGGCCGAATAACGGTTTGATTAAAGATCACGCAATTGTACCGCCGCCTTCAAACGTAAAAGACGCCGAAAAACGGCTTAAGGAATACGAAGGTTTTGACTGGTGGTTCTGCCACAAAGCGTTAAAGTAGTTGATACTGTAAAACAACGGCTCACGCACAGTTGCCCGTAACGGATAACCGTACAGCGCTAAAAACATTGAACGAGCCCTCTAAAAACTCAAGTTTTTAGAGGGTTTTTAATTGCCATTCAACCACTGCCCCTATTCCCGCAGGCACGAAAACATAGATGTGCCGTATATTTTCAAAAAGTAAGCATCATTGACAGATACAGCCGTGCTGCCTGATAAAGTTGAGAAAGTTTAATATGTTCGTTTTCGCGGTGGACAACGGCAAGATCACCCGGGCCGATGATAACGGGAGCAAGCCCCTGCTTTACCAATACGCTGCCGTCGGTAGAGCCTGCAAAGATATCCGGGATATACGGAAGACCGACGGCTTCCAGTGCCGTTTTACACCGCTGTACCAACGGATCGCTTTCTGCTGTAGTCCACGAGGGGCGCCTATCGACAACGGTATACGACACTTGGGCGGTAGAAACTTCTTGGTGCAATGCGGCAATCAGTTCGTCCAACTGCGCCCATACTGCATCGATGGGATGCCCGACGGCAAGTCTCGCATCCACGGTAAAGACACAGGTGTCGGGAACTACCTGCGGTTCCACGCCTGCCTGTATTGCCAGCGTCCGCCAAAAAGACTCTCCGCTCTCCGCCGAAGAATAGCCCGTTAACGCCGTATGCTTAATCTTTTCTATTAAATTAATAGCCGTGTAAATCGCATTATCGCCTGCGCCGGACTGTGAACCGTGAGCGGTTTTACCCCGTATGCAGACATCCGCCCATGTTCTGCCTTTCCCTTTTATACACAACTTTAAATCGGTCGGTTCGCACACCACCAGCGAACGGGCTCCGTCAAACAACGGAGAGTATAAAAGCTTCTTTGAGCCTTTCATGTAGTTTTCTTCGTCGATTGTCGCGGCAAAGATGATATCTGTCGGCGGAATGATGCCATGCCGCTGTAAAACAGCCATTGCATAGAGCGCAGCCGTCAGTCCGCTTTTCATATCGCTGCTGCCGCGGCCGTACAAAACACCATCACGTATTTCAGCACCGAACGGGTCAAAGTTCCATCGCCTTCGCTCTTCGTCGGAAACCGGTACGACGTCCATGTGTCCGGTAAAGATGATGCTGTTTTCACGGGTTTTCCCACGCACCCGAGCGACAATATCACAGCGGTTTCCTTCAACTGGAATACGCTCATATTCAATCTTATTCGCTTGTAAAAAATCTTCTATATATTGCACCATCGGCGCTTCGTTCCCCGGCGGATTGATGCTGGGAATTTTTACAGCGCCTGCAAAAAATGTGCAAAGTTCATCATCATCGATATAATCAAAATAGTTTTGCATTGGTACTATCCTTTATCCTTTAAAAACCACTAAGTTTTTAGAGACCTTAAATGTGATTACAGTAAGCTTGACTTGCTGAAGAAATATTCTATTTTGCTTCAATTTTAAATACCTCGATATTTGGAAAATCTTTTACATCATAATACGGTGCTTCATTTTCCCATAATTGATGAAATCTTAATATAATATGATCGTTAAAATCACAGTCCAAATAGACATAGAAATTTTTATTTGGAAAACTTGTTTTTAAATTTTCAATTAGATTTTTCGTAATTAATTTTGCAGAAGTTATGGCTGTATGTTGAACACGTTTTTTAACTTTACCGCAAATATGAATATGATTTTCATATGCCTCTAATTGTGTTTTATCAGATACTTTATCTAATGAATCTATCTTTGAATCTTGAGTTTTTAAAAATATATATTCATTATTCTCAGAATCTATTGCTGTATAAAATTTCGGGAAGAGAATATCTTGTAATTCGATAATAGTCTTAAAACCATTCATATCTTTTTATAAAACCTCGCATCTTAGTGTAGTGTCGCCATAACATTGTTTTAAAGTGCAACGAGCTTGTCTGTATTGTCGGCTTTGAAAATAATGTTATGGCATATTATTATGCATAAACGTAGGCTTTTATCTCTTCTAATTGTGGAGCAAGCTCTAACTTTGCATTTCTTATATCAATATCATCCTGCAAAGCCATAAAATAACCATCTGAAACTCCAAAGAATTTTGCAAGTCGTAAAGATGTATCTACAGTAATTCTTCTGCGATTATGAAGAATATCCTGAATGCGAGATGTAGGAACCTTAATTTCCTGTGCTACTTTATATGCGGAAAGTCCAAGAGGAATCAAGAATTCTTCATTTAAGATTTCACCCATTGTCGGTGTTTCGATATACTCTGCCATAGTTTTCTCCTAGTGGTAATCCACAATTTCTACATTATAAAAGTGTCCGTCTTTTTCTGTAAAACAGACACGCCACTGATCATTTATACGGATAGAGTGCTGTCCTTTTCTGTCTCCTACAAGTTGTTCAAGATGATTATTTGGAGGCACCCGCAAATCTTCAAGACACTTTGCATTATCTATTAACATAAGTTTACGCAAAGCAACTTTCTGAATTGTATTCGGAAGCCGTCTTGAAAACTCCTGTTTATAAACATGCTCTGTTTCTTTATCCGCAAAAGTCTTTATCATAAGTATATTATACACATAGAGCGTGTATATGTCAAACAGGCTTTTTTAAGTGGCGTAAAGCCGCGTTTTACTGCTACTTTGCTTAGCCCTAAAGTTCAATTTCATTTTAGGAAACAAGCTTGAGTTGCTTTCTAAAATATTCTCTCTTATTACATTAATATTTTATTAAAGAATTGGAAAATTCTATTTTTTTTCCATTTAGTTTTCCAAATATAGAATTTACATATTTGTAATCAAAGAAATCTGAATGTATTTTTATTTTCTCTTTTCCATGATGGTTTGATATTTTCCATATACGAACAGGACGACCTCCCCATTCAGGATAACAACTTCCCATTTTTATTTTTGTATCTGTTGTTATTTCAATTTTTGAATGAAAGAAGAAATAATTCTGATATTCAACAATATTTCCAAATATTACTATTTTTTTCCTAAAGGTAAAAAGAAAAGAGACAGTCCTAAAATAAAAAGCAACAAAAGAAGAAACGTCCCAATGATTAAATATGGCCAGTCAGGTAAAAACATCATTTCTTTTAATACTGCAGTAATTTTTATGATGAGATAAGAAAATCCACTAAGAAAAAATAAACCTAAACAAATAGAACCAATACAAACAAAACTTTTCAATTTTGGATAAATAATGACTTTTGTAATTCTCATTTATTACACCTGTACAGATGTAACAATAATACATAGAAAAATTGCAATCACATATAAGATGTTTTTATATCTATTTATACGGATATATTCACCGTATTCAAAATACTCTTTTTTGCTGGTTTTCGCGTATTGCAAATTTAGTCTTTCTAGAGCCGCCCCAAGCGAATAAGACCTTCGTAAGCCGTATTCTTCACCGTAAAATTCTTTATACCCAATAAAGGTCATAGTTTCTGTATCGCCTTCCAAACGACAAAAATCAATGAAAGCTTTATATTGATTATTCCATGCAACCAAACTCCGAATAAGTATAACAAAAAAGTATACTGCACATAATCCACTAAAAATTTTTAATACAATCATTTTTCTCCCAGCGACGAAAGCCGCGTACTACTGCTACCTTGTTCCGCCCTAAAATATTCCTTTTTAAAATTTTATAATATTGAAACTGAATAAATAAATTATAAAAGCACAACCAATGTTTATAATTGCATTTACTAGTAAGGAAGTTAGTAAAGTTTTCTTCCCTATCATCCCTTTTCCCAATCCCTCAAATTTCTATGCTTTCTTTTAATTTAAAATACTCTCTATCATACATAAACAATAATATGAGTAACAATGCAGATACACCTAATATAGTTAAATATAATTGTATTGATTCTCTTTTAAATAAAAGAATCATATTTGATAAATTAAAAAAAGTATGATAAAAAATTGCATTTAAAATATTGTTTTTTGATTTCTTATAAAAATATGTGATAAAAATACTAAGCATAATAACCGTAGGGATAAATAATAGGTATCCTACGAATCCGACGTTCATTATTTTGAAGAAATGCCATGCCCCCCCAAAGTATTCCAACAAATAGTGAACCGGTAAACGAAGTATATTTATTTTCAAAAATTTGTAATAAAGTTCCTCTCCAACCAATTTCCTCACTAATAGATCCGACAATAGTAGCTATAATACCAATTAGTAACAAATACCCCGTGTATTCTGATTTAACATACGGTATTCCCATTAAATCAAGTATAAATGAAGATAGTAAAATCAGTGTTATTGGAAATATAATAGCTATTACTGAGTATCTATTTAATTTATAAGCATAAAATTTTCTTTCATTATATTTTTTTCTAAAAATTAAAGTTGTTATCAATGGAGATAATTGTACTGTAACCATTGTAACAGAGCCTAATAGTAATTCATTACCTCTGATATTTTGTGTAGCACCTCCGAATATCATAGCAAGAATAAAGGTTATTAGTAAGTTCATCAAATTAAAAAATACTACTTTTTTATTCATTTTATTTCCTCTAAACTTATTTTTTTCGTTATCGTTAAAATAAATGTTATAGATTAGTTCTGTCTCCGCCTACCTCAAGAAACGTCAATCTCACTAAACCTTATCCTACCGCCATTAGGCGTACGTCTCACATTGTTTCAACCTTTCCTCATAATACCATCAAAACTACTCGTTTACAATCTAAACTGCTACAAGATAAGAAATTAAATCTTTCTACCATAATATTCGCCGAAACACATCATCAACAGTCAGATTAGGCCTATCTTCACTAAACAAGCTAAAACAAATCACATTCGGTCGATAGGGCTTTGAACAGCCGAGGCCGCCGCAGTTGAGAACGTGAGTGTAAACAATAGTGGTTGAAACATCGCTGTGACCGAGAAGCTCTCTAAAATAATTCAATTGGCGGCTTGCTGTTCAAAAAAGCGATGGAAGGTTTCTTGTGCCCGAACCGGCGGCTGCCCCTGCTGCAAAGTTTTACGGTGCCAACTGCCATCCGGCTGCATTTCAAAGGCCTTTACGTTATCCGCAAAGTACACGCTAAAAAAATAATTCAGCAGTAACTGATTCTGCTTATCCAAAACAGGAAACAACAGCTCTACCCGCCGCTCAAGATTGCGGGGCATCCAGTCCGCGCTGGAAAGGTACCATTCAGGATTACCGCCGTTTTCAAAATAGAATATCCGGCTATGCTCCAAATAGCGGTCGATAATACTAACAACGCGGACATTGTCGCTGATGCCGCGCTGCCCGGGAATGAGCATACAGATACCCCGCACGTTTAAATCGATACGGACACCTGCCTGCGAAGCCTTGTATATGGCGGCAATCAGTTCGGGATGCGAAAGGCTATTCATCTTCGCAACAATACGGGCGGGCTTATGCAGCCGTGCAAAGTCGATTTCCCGCTCGATATGTTCCAGCAGAGTACGTTTGAGCGCTTCGGGTGCGGTAATGATATAGTGCGGATTTTCCGGCGTATATTTACCGCACAGACGCGAAAAGATTATCTGTGCATCGGCAATCATCCGCGGATTAACCGTAAACAACGATATGTCCGCATAAAGCCTCGCGGTGGTGTCATTATAATTGCCGGTAGACAGGTGCAGATATCCCTGCTCACCCAGCCCCTCGCGCCGCATAATCAACAGAAGTTTTGCGTGAACCTTCAAATGCGGCAGGTCGTACACCACCCGCACGCCGTGTTTTTGCAGCCGCTTTACCCAGCCGAGATTCCGCTCCTCATCAAAGCGCGCTTTTAATTCCACAAATACCGTAACCTGTTTTCCCCGCTTTGCAGCATCCACCAACGCGCGTACAACGGGCGAACTTTTACTGGTACGGTACAAGGTCATACGTATGGACGTTACGGCAGGGTCTTCCGCAGCGTCAGATAAAAGCCTGATAACCGGTTTATATGATTGATACGGCACGTGCAGCAGAATATCGCCGGCTTTGATGCTATCCCATAGCGTACCGTCAGAGGGAAAGGCAGGATGTGCAAAATGCTTCCATTTTTCATTCCTCAGCCGCTTAAACCCGTCTATTTCCGTGATTTTTGCAAAAGAGGAAAGACCGATGGGCGCCTCGCTTAAATAGACATCCTTTTCGTCCAGCTGAAACAGCTCGCTCATCCGTGCAATAAAAGCCGGTGATTCATGCGTACTCGTCATTCGGACAACAAACGAGTATCGGCGCCTGATAAGAACTTCTTCCAACGCCTCGATAAAGCCGTCATCGGAGGAATCGTCAACCGTCATACTGGCGGAGCGGTTAATTTTAAAGATTCCCGTTCCGGTAATCCGGCAGCCGGAAAAAAATGCACTGCCGAAATACCGAATCAGCTCATCGATTAGCACAAATTCCACTTTTTTTACCGGCGCTACCCCGCCGTCCGGTGATAAAAAGACAAAACGCGGAACTTCGGGCACCGGTATAATTGCCAGCTGGTCTTGTTTGCCTGCATCATCAGAAAGCAAAAAAACCAATATGCAGCCGCACATTGGCGACACTGTCCGCAAGAGCTTGTTCATCGTCGGATAGCTGCGGTTTAATAATAGGATACAGGTGCCGGTAAAAATAATCTTCTAAAAAATGCTGCTGTGCTTCGGAACATTCTTCCGGTTTGCGGTAAATAAGCCCTTGTGTTTTAAGCTGAGGAAGGATTTCGGTATTTAACACCGCTTCTTGAATATCAAACAGCCGCCGTGTTTTCTGAACAATACCCTTTAGCAGTGTTTCCGGCGACAAACCGCCCGACTCATCGGAGGGATGTCCGCTTTTGTAAAGCTCCTGTAAACCGGCGACCCGTACCATAAAAAACTCATCAAAGTTTGAAGATACAATGCCGATAAACTTGAGCCGTTCCAAAAGCGGCACTGCAGAGGAGCACGCCTCCGCCAAAACCCGCTCGTTAAAATCGATCCATGAAAGCTCCCGATTAAGATAGTCCATCATAATGAAGGTCTCGCCAAACCTTACAGGCAGCTCCGCTTACAGTTTATCGATGAGCATCGAACACTTACCGGAAGGTATCGGAAGCGTTTTCTTTTTTTGTCCGAGGATATTGATGGTAAAGTAATAGAGCTTTTCGCTTTCCATGTGGATTTCCCAGCCCCGCTGCGTTTTTGACGACAGGATGGTAACGAGGTTCCGTTTCAAGCTCAAGTTTTCGATTCCCATCACCTCAAGGTTCGGAATAATCCAATCGACGGTTTTCCGCGGGAAGCTGATAGAAAGTCCGATCACATTTTCAATCATCAATGTGATGGTCGAGAGCGCTGCCGAAAAAAGATATTGCTTACGCGGGAAATTTTCATGCCCGGGCCACTGCGCGGGACCTTCTTTTTGCGGCAAATACGCTTCCCACAACGCGCCTTTTTTGCTGTTACCATCGGGAGCAAGTCCGTCAAGCACGTAATAGATATGCCGGATAGCACATTCCCGCGCAAGTTCCCATCGCTCATATTTTTCCAAGCCCTTAATGACGATAAAGTTCAAATGCGGGAATACACTGCCCAGCGCTCCCATACCGCGTTCATTATACGCAGGGTCATCAAGCGACAAACTGGGAATAGGATGATCGGAACCGAATGTTTTGGGATTGAGCAAGTGTGCGGAAAGCTGCTCGGCTTTATCCTCATTAGGAATTTCAGCAAGCAGAGGCCAAAAACCGGCGATTGTCTTCTGCGGTAATTGCCGTTCATCCGCATCGATATCGTGATAAAAACCCGTTTCGGCATTCCACATAAGGGCATTGATACGGGTTTTCAGGGTAAAATAAACCCGCTTATATTGAAAACTCAATTCCTTGTCGTTAAGGATATCGCCCAACACCGACATATACAGCGCATTAACCGCAACCGCCGCATTAAAATCCACCAGATACGCAGCTTTCTCACGCGGGGTATTGTACATCTCTACGGCTGCGAGCGGGACGGTATACAATCCGTTCGGTTGCTTAAATGAGGTTTCCAACCACTTCATATAGCGGGTTAGTACCGGCATAACATCCTTCACCCGTTTTTTATTCGCCGTCTTGTGGAACATATTATATTCCGCCCATGCAAAAAGCGGCATACCGACCCCTTCGGGATTATCACTTGAGAAAACCGGTTCGCCCGTTTCGACGTTATACTGAGATCGAATAGCCCCCGATTCTTCTTGATGTGCATAAAAAAAGTCTAAACCTTGATTCGCATTATAGTTCCTGTTCGAGTAAACAAAAAAGAACGATGAAAAGATGGTTTCAGACTGGTTTAAAAACCATCCGTTGTTATCGGGATAGAGAAAGAAACTTTCGGTTGCTCCTTTTTCCGTTTTTATATTGAATAAAAAATCCTGAATGAACGACCATGTCCTATCATAAATATCAACAAAATCCTGATCATAAAAATGAACTTTTGGAAAATCGCGCTTGTTCACCACTGCTCCTCAACAATCCGCCGCTTTTATTCGTATTCTTTTTGCACAGTTTTAACTATAACCGTTCAAATAGTGCCGTCCTGTTAAACACTGAGAAAAATCATAAAAATAATTAAGCAAATCTTTCGCGTATATAGTATATCATATTTTTTCGCATAGTTGTATAATTTTTTCAGTTTTTTGTATATTCTGATGAGGATCTTTTAAACTCATCAATTTTTTAGAGATATCTGATTTCATTCCAGTGTTGCAGGAGGAACGCTTGTACCAATCATTTGTTTTTCTTGAAATCCGCATTTTAATCTTATCGGATGAAAAAGCGTTTTGCTCATGCAAAGCAGGCTCCGCTGCCGGAAGTTGCCCTATTTGTACACGCACACCGGGATATCCGCCGCTTTTAAAAGAACGCATTGCCCGCGATGCATACAGGCTTGCTCAAAGCCTCGGCTGTACGCTTATCCAAAAAGCTCAATATGAATACCCTTCGGGTATGCCGGCGCTCCCTCCCGAATATCAGCTCTGCGGTGCTTCGGTAAAAATTGCGGAAAAAGGCGTGCTCGATATCGAATTTCACAAACACAAAAAGCAGATTGATATTTTGGAAATACGCATCGAAGAAGATGCGGGACGCCTTATGCACGCCGACGGCAAGGCTTTTATGGACTATAGCTCTGCCGGAATGCCGAGCATTAGGATACGCACCGGTAACAATCTTGAACTGGGCGAAGAAGCGGAGATGTTTTTAACCGAACTGAATAACCGGCTGCGGTACATCGGACTCCTCACCGATTCCGACAGTAGTCATAAAATCCGCTGCAATGCCTACGTTGCTTCTACCGAATTCCCCAACCCGCCGCAGCACTACGTAAAACTGAGGAACCTTAACTCTTTTAACTTTGTACGGAAGGCGGTAAACGAAGATTTACGGCGGCAGGAAGATATGCTCAAACAGGGGAAGGAGCTGATTTCGGAAAGTCGGTTGTGGAATGCCCGCATGGAGCGTACCGAACCGTATAAAACACGGGATTTTATTGATTACGTTAAAACAAAACCGGTAGAAGTGCAGGCTTTTTACACCGCGCCGGATACGCTGCTGCAAGAGGTATTGCAGACTGCTCCGGAAAATCAGCAATCACGGAAGCTGCGCTATATTCAATCCTTCGGCCTGTCCATCCCGATTGTACGGGCGCTGTGTACCGAGGCGCGGCTTGCGAATTTTTTTGAAGCGGTGCTGCAATTCGGAATTGAGCCGAAAATCGCCGCAAACGGCATCCTTGAAGATATTCTCCCACTGCTGAAGCGTGCCGGCAAAACAATCGATTGCCTTGTTTTACAGCCTGAATACTTTGCCCGTATTTTGCGGCTTGCGCAGGAAGGAACGATTAACCATCCGATTAGCCGCACGCTGCTACAAAAGATTATCATAGACGGCGCTGACCCGGCAGCTTTGCTTGCGAAAGACGAATGGATAAAGATATCGGATGAAACAACGCTGAGGACTCTCGTGCAAGAGATGCTTAGCAAACATCCGAAAGAAGCGGAACTGCTCAAAACCGGTTCGATGAAATACCTTGAAATCCTGTGCGGCGCGGTGATGAAGCGGACAAAAGGGTTTGCCGACCAGCAATTGGTAAAACAACTCATTAAAGAAGAATTGAATATCCGCATTATCTATGTGCTTTCGATGGGCGGCGCAATTTCGGCTACTATACAAAACGGACAGGTGAAAGCGGGAAGCACCAAAATTTTGTCCGAACTTTTGGATACCGATATTGCAAAGCGGCATATCCGTATCGAACCGAGTATTTCCGACGGGCTTTTTAGCGAAGAGTTGGAACCCGCGGATTGGGCGCGGCTTATTCACGCAATCTGCGAAAAGATCACTTCGGGTACGGCAAACGGCATCGTCATAACACATGGAACCGATACCCTCGTCTATACTGCGCCGCTGATATACTGGCTTTTTGCCGACACACCGGTTTCCATCGTATTGACCGCATCCGGTACCGCCCCTTCGGAATCTGAAGAAGCGCGGCGCAACTTCAACGCGGCAATCAAACTTGCATGGGAGAAAGAAAACGGGGTATATGTTTCTTTTAACGGTAAGGTGCTTTCGCCGCTCAATCTCAAGTTCGTCGATTCAAGCGATATCGGCTTTGTAAACTGGAATATGCAAGCGCCGCTCTTTAGAGGTGAAGGCCTGCTTTCGGATTATGAGGAAAGCGACAGCCTTGTTTTTGAAAGCTTATTGAGCGAAGCTGCCGACAATATGTTTTTGATAAAAACCTATCCCGGTATTCGGAGCGACCGGCTCATTCCGTTGCAAAAAGATATACGCACATTCTTCTTAGAGCTGTATGAAAACGGTACGGCAAATATGAAAGACAGTTCGTATTCTATAAAGGAATTTCTTAAACGCGGCAAAAAACGGCAATGCAGGTTTTACTGTACTTCCCAACAGGAAGAAGTCATCGATTTTTCCAGCTATGCCAGCGCACGGAATTTATGGAAGGAAGGAGCCGTACCGATGGGGATGCTCACAACCGAAACAGCCATTGCACTGTACTATGCAGCGTCTCTCGTGTGCGACACCCAAGAAGAACTCGATCGCATTATGGAAACGGCAGCACTCTTAAACGAAAGATAAAAAGGAAAATTACGTGAAGCAACTGATTATCACCAACAACCCTCAAATTGCAGAATATATTGAACGCACCCACGAAGATTCGAATAACAGCACCGAAGCCAAGGATATTAAATTGATCTTCTGTGCCACCCGTGAGGAGCTGTATATACAAGTGCGCGACTATATTCACCGGAACTGGAAGCTGCAAAATCATGCAATGTATGGAAATATTCAGCTGCACAAGCAGCCGTACCGCAGTATGGTGTTAACGGAAGGAACCGAACTGGACACCCGATCTTTGCAGCTGTGGGAGCAGGCTATGGAGCGGGTAAACCGCACTAATCCGCCGACTTATTCGGAGAAAGTACTGAAAGATTTTCAAGCACTTGATTTTTCTTTATTTAACAGTATAGTATCACCCACTTAAAAATACATCAGCATTGAACATCTTGCTACATCATCCTCATTATTCATAGGAAGAACACATGAATAGAAATATTGAACGTCTTCAAAGTATTGCGTATACAGCGCAAACAACTCCCACGGAGCTGACGAGTGAAGATATTGCATTCGTTACCAAAAGTATTAAAAGCAGTAATGAAAAAGAGGTCGCACAAGCTTACGAGACTTTAGGCCGCATAGGAAACCATCTGCCTGAAAAAATTACACATTTGATAGACGGTGCTTTTGCAGCATTAAAAGACAGAAATTGGGAAATTCGGGAACAGGCTGTTTTGGCGATCGGTCGCACGGGGAGGGCGGATATCAATACGGTCAAAAGCAGGTTGGATAAGATTATTCAGCTACACTGCGACCCCATACCCAAAGTACGGGCGGCAATGCTGGATGCGTGTCAAAGTATTGCTCATGCTAAGGCAGCCGTTTTTAAGCCGTACATCGGTTTATTTGAACGGATGTTAGACGATCCTGACCAAAAGAATGTTCGTGAACATTCCCCGGATATACTCCGCGTAATCGGAAAGTACGAACCGGAAATGGTTGAACGTTCGTTGGTATTGCTAAAGGAAAAGCTGCGCGATCCTTCCCCTGCAACACAAGCTCACGCCGTCGAAGCCATACGCACAATCGAAACATTTTTGCGCAGGACACCGACGGTGTAAAGCATTCATAAGGGCATTGTTAAAAAAATCTAGCCAAGTTTTTGGAGATGCCCATTAGTTGTTGGGGAGATTCACATCGAAGATAATCCCCACACGCTTAAAGACTATCTTGTCCAGCTTACTTTTATCGATTGTACGTTTTTGATAAAATGTTTTTAAATCACCGCCTGTATAGTTATGAGCGGTCTTCCATTGTGCAATCAACATGATCGTCAGTTGATCGATCGGTTTAAAGCTGATGATTGGTCCGAATACGACATTATAACGATCTTCGCCCCATATACTTTTATCGGCACCGGTAGGAACTTTAAAAAAAGTTTTCTCCGTTTCCAGTCTAAAGGCAATCATATTCATCGGTAGGGGCATTTGATAGCCAAGCACGTATGAAGCACAATAGGTCAAGCCGTTTCTGTTTTCGCCGTCGTCATTCTGAAACACCCATGATGTAAGCGGGTCAACACCTGTAACACCTCGGTATAAAAAGTACTGATCAACCCTCGCGATTATATGAGTCCAATCATTCGGAATAATTGCCCCCAAATCAAATTGCAAAGCGGCGCCTAAATTAGCAGTGTAAAATGCGTTTTTAAAGTTAATAGGAACTTTGTTCGTTGTGCCGGAAACATCCTGATTTAAGGCAAGGCCGTGCCATCCTGCAAGTGTCCACCCGGATCCAATACTGGCACCTCCATATACTTCCAAAAAGGCGAGCGGAGTCCAGACCACATCAAACTTTCCTTCGACGGTAACCGGCGTAAGTTCCGCCCCTAGTTTAAATTTAATATTATTACCACGCATAAACGGATTATCAAAGTTCAAAACCGGAACTTTAATAACTTCTGTCACATTCAGCTTGCCGGCCCAAGGATAGGTAATAGCCAGATTGATATTTGTCGAATATTTTATCTTTGACTTTTCCTCTGCCCCTTCTTCCTGTGCAGAAAGCGTACTGAGAATCAGCAGGGCACCAATCACCGATGCAATCAGTTTCTTCATAAAACACTCCTTAGACTGCTCGTTTTTTTCACGACAACGTAATATAAAAACAACGTTGCATAAAAACGGCACACTATCAAGCCTACACGGATGCTGCTTTTTATGCAAGACCTGCCCAGCCCCCATCCCCCAAAGTATATTCCTGTGTTGTCTTTTCTTTTATTTATGCTATAGTATTTAAAGAACCGGATAAGGTACAAGGAGATTTTTTATGACACCTGCCGAACACGTTTACAAAGCATTGCAAGATATGGGTATCAGTTACGAAGTTGTCGAACACCCGCCGGCTTTAACTACAGAAGAAGCCGACAAATACATCGAAGGCAAAGAAGGGTGCCGGACAAAAACGCTCTTTTTGCGAAACAGAAATAAAAAACGGTGCATTCTACTCATTATGGACGAAATGAAACGGCTTGATATGAAAAAGTATGCGGAAATGCTCGAAGAAAAAGAATTTAAATTTGCTTCAGCAGAATTATTGGCAGAAAAGCTCGGTCTCGCAGCAGGAGTTGTGTCGCCGTTCGGTTTATTAAACAACACCGCACACGATGTCCCCGTATACTTTGATAAATCAATGCTTGACGAATATCGCATTTTAACCTTTCATCCGAATGAAAATACAGCGACGGTTTTTATCGATTCCGGCGACCTGCAGCGTTTTATCAAAAACACGGGACACGAGTATTTTATCATTAATGCATAAGACTTCTAAAAACAGCTTGATGCGTTTACCCGATGTAGACATCAGGCATATTGGTAAGTTATGTAAGCGGCAAGCGATCGATCTGCAAAACGGCATTTTTTGAGCGTGCATAGCTTTGCAGCCATCGTTTTACGGGAATAGTCCAATCATTTTCATGGGCACCCTCTAAAAGGAGGCGTTCAAACATAAAGTGAATGTGTGACCTCACTTCTTGTTTGACCTGCTCAGAAAGTGTCTTGTCGTCGGCAAACAAACTGTTGATAATATCGACTCCTGCGCTTATCGTAAATCGGCCTTTCAGCACATACAGCATCATATACATTGCCGCAGGAATGCAATTTACACTGTGCTGCTTGATATACAATACACTTTCAATAATATGCCGCGCTCCTTCTTGTAATTCTTCCGTATAGAATTCCCGCTCTTCTTGTGTAAAATCCTCCTGTTTAAACACTTCGGCATAATAAACCGATGCAAGAACAACGATAGAAACGTGCAGACTTGGCACGCACAACAAATGAGGGTCTAAGGCATGAATTATTTTGAATGCCTTATCCGCTTTATAATCAGGGCGGTTTGTTGTCGTCATGCAAAAGCGGTATATCTTTGCAGCCCCTGAATATGCTTGTTCGATAATCGAAAGATATTCGGTGCAATACGGCAGCGCTTTTTTTATTCCAATCCGACGGAACAAAAAGGTCATCGGCCGGATCCAAAAATTCGTAAAATTCAAATAAATTTGTACTTTGTCGGGTGTAAAAGGAATTAATTCATCGAGAGA
Source organism: Treponema sp. OMZ 838 (assembly GCF_000775995.1). Classification (NCBI taxonomy): domain Bacteria; kingdom Pseudomonadati; phylum Spirochaetota; class Spirochaetia; order Treponematales; family Treponemataceae; genus Treponema; species Treponema sp. OMZ 838. The sequence continues at coordinate 931,985 of NZ_CP009227.1, forward strand.
GTGGGATACGTCCAAAATGGGAATCGTTTTAAAGTGCCATTTTACCGAAAACTGTAGCCAAAAAAAATCGCGTATAACGGTACGTAAAAAACGGAAGAGTACTTTTGCACTTTTGATCCGGAAAGGAATAATCAAATACGGAAGGAACACGCCGTAAGAGTTAATTGTCCGCAGAGAGGATGCTTTTCCACTGACAGTACTTTTTATCATCAGTAATATTGTATCGAAAAGCACAGCGCTATACAAGGCATCGTTTGTTGTACTATCCCACATATCAGGTTCTTTACCTCATTTAAATATGCGAACAAAGATACAAACTCGCTAAAGGCTTGACAATTTTCCAATATAATAGAAAATATTTTCTATGAAACCTCGAAAAATTTGGATTATTACCTGTTTATTTTCCGTTATTCTCATTTCTACCGTATCGTATGCACCGTCTATCTTTGCTCAATCTCAGCAGGATCGGACTCAAAGTACGATACCGTATATGCAATACCTGCAATACTTAAATGAGGCGCTTCAACGCTATTATGTCGATGAGGTAAATCCGGAGGTGCTCTTTCAGGGCGCCGCGGAAGGAATGCTCAATGCACTCAAAGACCCGTATACCATGTATATCGACAACGGCAGTTTAACCGGCGTAGGATTGCAGGATACCACAACCGGCTACTTCGGCGGCATCGGTATTACCTTTACCAAGCCTACGGCTTCGGCAGCTGAACGCCCATCCTATATTGAAGTTGCGTCCGCCCTCGAAGGAACCCCTGCATGGAAAGCCGGTATTCAGGCAGATGACTTCATTACCGAAATCGAAGGAGAATCCGTTATCGAGATGACACAGGCGGATGTCGTGGCAAAGCTCCGCGGCAAAATCGGTACATCCGTTACCGTAACCGTTCGGCGCGGAAAGAATATGGAGTTTCCGGTTAAGCTGGTACGGGCTCGGATTGAAGTGCCGACCATTAAATACATGAAGCTCGATAAGGATATCGGCTATATCCGCCTGATAGAGTTTAATCCGAACGGTAGCCGCCGCATACGGGAAGCAATGGAAAGCCTACAAGCGGAAGGAGCAACCAAATTAGTACTCGATCTCCGAAATAATCCGGGGGGACTTATCACTGCAGCAGTCGATACGGCGAGCCTTTTTATTAAAGAAGGGTTGATCGTTTCTACAAAATCGCGTATCCCGCAGAATAACCTTGAGTTTAACACAAACACTGCGATCGATGCGGTGTTTGCGGATGTGCCGCTTGTTGTGCTTATCAATAAAGGTTCAGCGAGCGCGTCGGAGATATTGGCGGGGGCATTAAAAGATTATAAGCGGGCATACCTCATCGGGGAAACCAGCTACGGAAAAGGTTCTGTACAGCAGATCTTTGATTTGACACAAAAAGATTCCTTTAAGATGACGACTTCACGCTATTATACACCGAGTGACGCAAATATCGACAAAACCGGCATCAAACCGGACAAAGAGGCACAGCTGTTTCCACCGTTATCGGCAGATGACGAAAAGCAGCTGGAAAAACTGTTCAAAGATGAAAAACTTTCCAACTTTGTAAAGAAGAACAAGGATTTAACCGCGGCACAAATTACCCGATATGCGGAATCGCTCGCAAAAGAATATTCCTTGAACAAAGAATTGCTCCGCATCTTGATTCGGCAGGAATACAATAGAACGCATACCGCTCCGGCAGCTGATATTGAATATGACGCGCCGCTGCAGGAAGCTGTCAAAATTCTTAAAAGCGGGACATTGCCGCAACTGCTGCGGAACAGCAAAACCGTGCGTCAAATGCAGGACGAAGCAGCTCAAGAAAAAGCCGCAGCCGACTTGAAGAAGGCTTCATAAATCGGTATCACGAAACGATGAAGCAATTTATTATCGAACAAGAGCCGGACAGTAATGGTCTACTCACCTTGAGCGGCAAGGCTTTTGTATACTTGATAAAAGTACGGCGTATGAGGGAAGGTGATATACTGCCGGCCGTGCTCCCGCAAAGCGGCACTGCCGATATGGTCATCGATTCGATAAACACCGCAAAGAAAACGCTGCGGTTAAAGCGGCGTCCAACGCCCTTCAGTGTGTGCGGGGCGGCTGCTGCGGGTGCAACCAACGAAGCCGCAAACAGTTCGCTTGCGTATGCCGCACCTGCTGCCGACCTTATCTTGCTGCAATGGGTGCTCAAAGGCTCTAAAACCGACACCATTATCCGGCAGGCAACGGAGGCAGGCGTGCGCGCCGTTTTGCCAGTAATCGGAGAATTTTCCATTGCAAAAAAACAAAACCCTGCACAGCTGGAACGGTTCAGGCGCATTATCAAAGAGGCGCGGCAGCAATCGGGCTCTCCGGTTGATACCATCGTTATGGAACCGGCGCCGCTTGCCGAAATGCTCAACACCTTAAAAACGCTTGTACCGGCTGCTACTACCGTGTTTGCTCAGTGCAGCGAAGCCGCCGGGACATCCGTCGGATTTCACCAACTGCTTGCAGAAAAGCCTTCCCACATCGTACTGGCAATCGGAGCGGAGGGAGGCATAAGCCCCGCGGAAGCAGCGATACTCCGTGAAGCGGCATTCCAAACCATTCATTTTAAAACGAACGTATTACGTGCAGAAACCGCCGCACTGTATGCAATTGCAGCGGCGCAAACTACTATAAACGAGGCTGATCAGTGGCACTTACCCGTATAAACCTTTTAACAATTCCTATCGATATCCTCCCCGATGAAGATATTGAGCAAACCATATTAGATATGCTGAGCAAAGGAGAACCTCAACATATCGTGTTCATTACAATCTGGGATTTGCTCAGAGCGCGCCGCGATGCGGAATACCGCGCAATGCTTGAACAAGCAGCGCTCTGTCTTCCGCTTTCAAGAAGTTTATTAAAAGCGGCGCAGTTCCTCAAACTTCCCGTACCGATTAGACGCGATTCTTTTGATATGATTATCAGAATTCTCAACATCATCGACTCGCATTATAAATCGCTCTACTTACTGGGCGGACGGGCGCAAAACCTGCTCGATGCCGAACGCAATGTACACGTAACTTTTCCGGGTATCGGTATTGTCGGCCGTTTTAACGGTTTCTACCGCAAGACTATGGAACAGGACATTATCCTTTCGATTGTCAAAGCCCATCCCGCCCTGCTGATTGCCGGAAATGGGCTTCCCGGCGGCGTCCGATGGATTTATCGGAATAAAGCGAAATTGCCCGCAAGCATCTTTATCCACAACAACGATATCATCGATATCTTTGCAAAACGTAAAAAGCGTATTTCGGACACTGCATTTCGGAAAGGGCATGAGTTTTGGCCGCAGCTGCTGCGCAATCCTTTTAAAGCATTCTATATATTCCGTTACGCCCTCTTTTTGCTGATTGTGCTGTTCTACCGATTGTTCAAAACATAACACGGTCTAACTTCGACTGCTGATACAAAATCCATATTTTGTTCGACCGGTGCATTTTAAGGATATACATACCACTATGAAAACGCACTATTTACTTGATACGGAAACAGTAAAGACCTACCTCGTTGAACAGCTGCGGTTATTTTCCCACGATGACCCGCTCGATGCGGAAGAAATCGGGGACGGAAACATCAACTATGTATTCCAAGTGCGCTCTCGTATCAGTGGAAAAAGCATTATTGTAAAACAAGCAGACCGGTTGCTCCGCTCATCGGGACGTCCGCTCGACATTACCCGCAGCAGAAGAGAGGTGGAAGCGCTCCGCATTTACGCTGCCCTTACCCCGCAGTTCATACCTCAAATATATGCCTACGACGATACAATGAGCGCTATCTGTATGGAAGATATTTCCTATTGCGGTAATTTACGGAAGGAACTGATGGCAGGGCGTCCGCTTCCGGCAAATTTCGCGGAAAATGCAGCTTCTTTTTTAGCCGATGCGGTTTTCGCGACAAGCGATTTGTTTTTGTCTCCGGAAGAAAAGAAGGAGCGGGTAAAAGCTTTTATCAATCCCGAACTATGCGCAATTTCCGAAACGCTCGTGTTTTCCGAACCGTACTGCAACGGAAAAAACCGCAACCGCATTACCCCCGGTAACGAGAGCTTTATTCGAAAAACACTTTACACCGATGAAGTGCTTAAAGCCGAAGTCGCTTCGCTGCGGGAAATCTTTATGAATAAGGCAGAGGCTCTTATCCACGGTGATTTACACACCGGTTCGATTTTTATCGGCAGCAGAGCCGGCATACCTATCGATACGAATGCCACTTCCGATAGGAATGCAACGAACGAACCGTGTACCGAGCCGTGCATGAAAATTATCGACCCCGAATTTGCCTTTTACGGCCCGATCGGATATGACCTCGGTAATATTATCGCAAATCTTTATTGTTCTTTGATGTACGCTGCTTTCAGCCACAAAAAGCTCTCCGCCGCCGATGATTTTGATGATTTTATTGAGCGGATAGCCGCCGCAATAGAAGCACTCCCGCAGCTTTTTACCGCAAAGGCGTTGAAACGGTGTAAAACAGTTCCATTAAGCGACCCGCTCTACAACGAACGGTATATCCGGTGGCGGCTTTCTGAAATACTTGCCGATGCCTACGGCTTTGCCGGTACGGAAATAATCCGCCGCGCGGTCGGGGACACAAAAACCGCTGAGTTCGATGCGATGGGGCAGGACACACGCCGCATTACTATGGAACGCATTGTAATAAAAACCGCTTGCACGCTCATCAAGCGGCGACGGCAAACAGGAATCGGAGAGCGTGCAGTTACATATTTTAGGGAAGCGCTTTTACGCAGCGGCGTATAAGCATTAGCACCAATCCGACGGTATGATAATAGCATAGAGCATGCGCTGAATTTTTTTGCGCTTTTCTTGCCCGACGAATTAATACATTCCCAATTAAATCAGTGTTTCGACATCTTCCTTATTTAAGCCTGTTGCTTTTGCAATATTTTCAACGGATAACCCGAAGTGTAAGAGATTCTTTGCCGTTTCGAGTGCTTTTTGGTGGGCACCTTCGGTGAGGCAGAGAGTTTTACCTTGTTGTATTCCAAGCATTAAACTTTCTTCTCTCTGTACTGCAATATCGGTATCATAATCATATTCGGCTATTAAGATATTTCATACCTCCTCTTTTGAAAATACGTGCATCTACACTTCGTTATTTCACAAAAATTAGTCCTCAACGTACAAAAAGCACGCCTGCGGTTAATTTTTGTTCATGCCTCGTAATTTCAGAGCGGACACGGATGTCCGTGAAATTAGGTAGAAGCGAGATTTGTGTTATGCACAAATCTCGTCGTTGGGCAGTTATACACGGACGTACAACTGCCCAACAGGCTATTTGCAAAAGAGCTGGTTCTTATGGATCGTAATCAGTTTATCAGTTTTTGACTTTTATCGGTAGAGGCCTTTTTCCGTATCTACTCCGCCATGGACGGCGGTGTTTTCCAGCAGAAGCAATGTTTTGCCGAATGGCAAAACTCGTGTTTCCCGATAGACACGGATGTCTATCGGGAAACGACATCTCAACATCAATTTTGCGCCCGTCGCTTAAGCGGATTTTTATGTCGAGCCGTCCGGCTTTCTGGTTATAAAATTGCGGAATCTGCTCGCTGTTTTCGATACGGACATCATCAAAATCATCCTGACTCAAAAGAGTAACCAAGGAAATAAATTCGATCATAATATCCTTATTTTCCTCGGTTCCAAAAAGCTTTTTGAACGCATAATCATTTCGCGCCGTAAAACGCATTGGGATGTTATAAGGTTTTCTGACCATCTTCTGACTCCATATACCGCCACGGATGGCGATACTAACACGGTTAGAACCGCTACAGCCAACGGTAGCATTGAACAATGAGCATCCTCTCAAACCGCTAGCCCTGTAAAATCTTATTGCAATACTTCCTGCATCGGCTGATTGCGACGTGTGCAAGTACGGGGGTGATATGCAGAGCATATTCTCCTTTTGCAAATATACGTCGCATCTACTTCGTTGCTGCACACAAATTAATCCTCAACGTATCATAGATACGCCTGCGGTTAATTTGTGCTCGCGCCTCGTATCTGCATCGTCTATTTGCAAAAGCTTACGGAAAATGGCTGTTCAGTAGCGCCATGGATGGCGGAGGTTCTATGCAGCAGCGAGATTTGTGCCCATGCACAAATCTCGTCGATGAAAACTGCACATGGACGTGCAGTTTTCATCATGGGCGACAAACCACACGCAAGCCAAGAATGAAGTAGCTGATGTCCGGGTGGCGGCCGTCCCGATACGCACGAGCGGCCTTGCTCGCGCCATCGTTCCAGCTACCTCCGCGATGGACGCGGCTATCACCGGAATCAGCACCCGTAGGGTTGGTTTTCCCGCCTTCAGGCGTACTGTTACTATACCAGTCCCAGCACCATTCCCATACGTTCCCGCTCATGTCATACAGCCCGTATCCGTTCGGTTGCTTCTTCTTTACTTCGTGCGTCTTACCGTTCGTATCTCCTCCATCGCTATCAGCGTACCACGCATAGTTTTTAAGTTCGCTGTTATCATCCGTTCCTGCCCATTCATTTTCAGTTCCGCCTTTCGCTGCCCATTCCCATTCAGCCTCTGTCGGCAGCCGGAACCCGTTCTTGCTTATATCTAATACGACATTATTCCACTCAATATTATTCGATGTGGGAATAGCACTGTATTCAAGTGTTGCAAAATCTATCGGGATTCCTGAAACCGTTACCATATAACACGGGTCTAGGTGGCATGCAAGACTCAGCTTATTGCAAAACGCAATTGCATGATACCAGTCGATATTCTCTACCGGACGCTTTCCTTGCGCTTCGCCGCTTGCAGGACTTGTATCATAGGTAGCCCACCACTGCACTTTATTTCCCGTATTATCAAAAAAACTCGGATTACTGCCCATCACCGCAGTCCACAGCTCCTGCGTTACTTCCGTCTCGCCTATCCGGTATGCACTAAGGCTTACTGTGTGCGGTTGGTTATTGCTTTTATTGCTGTGCCCCACGTTTCCGCCTGTTACCGCTGCAATCCCTTTCATCGTAAAGTCTACGCTGCCTACCGTGTAGGTTTTATCAGCAGATGCGGGCGGTGTCGGCGGTACACTGTTACTCTCAAAGCTCACTTTAATCTCGACTGCCTTTGTAACGGTGTGGGTATAGGAATTCGTCGTGTTGCTTATAACAACCCCGTCTACCTTCCATTCTTTTACCTTGTACCCAGAATGAGCCGTTGCGGTAAAGGTGACCATTTTGTCCTTTTCGACGTTTATGGGGCTTACCGCTGTATCCGTTATCCCGTCTGCCTTTGCTTTAAGCGTACCGTTCGGCGGTGTGCCGTCTACGCCGAAGGTTACAGCTACGTCAGAAGGCGGTAATACCTTAAAGCTCACCGTTACCGTTACAGTAGCCGTTACCTTTACTTTTGCGGTAGTGTTACCATCTGTTCCGGTACCGCTTTCAAAGGCGCCGCCTTCAATTGTCCACTTCTCTACTTCATAACCCTTTTCAGGCACTGCGGTAAACACAACCGTCTTATCTTTTTCAACTACGCTGCCACTTGTAATCGGCTTACTATCTACCGCTGCTCCAACACTACCGTGTTCCCCGGCACTAAACGTTACCGCAAATGTTTCCGGTTTAACCGTTATCTTATTCGGACATCCGGTAAACAAAAACAATACGGTAAACACCAATCCTATTGCAAACAAGCTCATCAGCTTGCTTGCTTTCAATTTCCGTGTTTTCATTATATTCTCTCTCCAATTAGTATGTTCTCTCATTATGAGTTCGTTTTCTCCTTAATTCATAATTATGCTTTATGAATTCTGAATTCCTTAAATTATGCATTCATAATTCTAAAGGGCACCTCTAAAAACTCAGGTATAGTTTTTAGAGGTGCCCTAAATTGATTTATCCTGTGTCGAACCACACTGCCTGACGGCTGCTACGATAGAGCCCTGAAAATAATCGGTAATGGTTAATTTGTAATGGGTAATTATGAGGTACAAAATTTATTCGTGCGGAGGGTTTAATACCCCGACGCTCTGCATCGGGGTTGTTGATTGCTGAAACGCTCCTCTCTATCCGCCTCCGCATACTTGGTATCCTTTGCGGTTTAAAATAAAAAAAGACTAACAGTACGTTTGCCGCCTGCAAAAGATGAGAGAAATCGATTATGGTGTTGTCTGAATGAAAAATCTGCCCGCTTATCAGGGCACGGCCATGCTTATGCCTTAAGTTGCTGAGTTGCTGAGTTGCTGAGTTGCTGAGTTGCTGAGTTGCTGAGTTGCTGAGTTGCTGAGTTGCTGAGTTGCTGAGTTGCTGAGTTGCTGAGTTGCTGAGTTGCTGAGTTGCTGAGTTGCTGAGTTGCTGAGTTAGTATTCCATGCGGCTACAGGTATGTCAAGTACATTGCACAGGGTTTGCGCTTTGGAGAAAGAGTTTTTATATTGCGGTAATAGTATGCGTCGGCTCAGCATAATTATAAGTATAGGGGCAAATATTGCAAAATGCAAGGGCTTTTGAAAATATGCATACCGTCTACGGCATTCCTGCGAACAACTTAATTGGTAAGAGGCATAGATAATAAGCGTTAGGGATTGGAGGGGCAGCGCAGCTGTTCCGCAGGAATGAAGCGCTAGCGGAACCCCGCAAAGCCCGACGGTCGGTCAAACATTGACATCTATGTCGATGTTTGACCGACCGAAACGCCCAAAATATACTTACTCATTAAACATTTCCTCGCCCGCATCAATGAACGGCGCACACAGCCAAGTCAGCTCGTGTTTGTTTGCAGTAAGATGAACAATTTTTGAATGAGGAATTTCCGCAAAGCGGCGGATCGTATCGAAGTCGGGCGCCCCCTGCATTTTGATTGTGCAGATAAATTTTGAACAAAGACCGCTTGCCCGCCACCGTTCAACCCATTCCAGTAAGCGGGGCGGATAACAAATAACATCGGAACATACCCAATCCTGTTTACCGAGACTTTCGGGAGTTAATGTAAACGCATCATGCTGCATAAACGTAATCCGCGGTTCACGCATCAAAAAATCTGCCAGCGGGCTCCGGTCAATAGCAATTATCTCCGCGCCCAGATTATTCAGTACCCACGTCCATCCGCCGGGACACGCCCCCGCATCCACACAATGGGAACCGCGCTGAGGTAATGCCCAGTCTACCGGTATTACCGATGGAACAGCCCCTCCCTTTTGCTCTGCAGCACATCGATAGTAAAAGTCTAACAGGGTTAAGGCTTCCCACAATTTAAGGTAGGCGCGGCTTGGTGGATTTTGATGATCTTCGGTAAAGCGGATAACGCCGAGCGGAAACGGCGACGAGGTTTTCGCAGATGCAAGCAAGATATGTTCATCTAGCAACGACCACACCCCCATACCGGCAAGCGGCACGGTATAAGGAAACGGTTTTTCTTTTTTGCTGATATACGGCAGCTTTGCACCAATCAATTCCGCCCGCCTAAAACAGTTAAGCGGATAGTGCGCCCAATTTCGTTGAATACCTCGCAACAGCTCCGCAGCTTCTCCAATACTACGGAACCGCACCACAAACGGTTCTTCCCAGCACAGCTGTTTCCAAAATACTTCCTGCCGTATATCCTCACAGTACACAAGCTTGCTTGACTGAACCGGCACATCGCTCAACTTAAAATCACTATGGCCTTCGGAAGCGGAAGAAAAGCGCCACATACGCCCGGATGAACCATCAGTCTGCAAAGCCAGCTCATCATCCAAATGCGATTCAAAACCTTGTACCGGTATCCATGCCTTACCGGCTAACTTACAAACAGAACCATAAGGTTTTGCAGCCGCAATTTTACACAAATCAACAACCCCGACGCAAGCGTCGGAGTATGTTGTTCTCATAAGGTGGTTGCAGTCGGCTTTAATACCCTTTGTTACGACGCAAAGCGTCGGGGTATTAAATCCTCCGCACGAATCAATCATCATCATAATAGTCTTTTCTTTTGTATCGGCAAAAACAATAGGGCATAAATGAGATTAAATCAATAGTGTGGTATAATAAGAACCCGAGGTATAAGCAATGAACAGATATAAACAATTGTATTATAAGCTTTTTACAAAATTTGATCATGTTCATCACGGTTGGACAAACTTACATTTCTATTATTATGATTATTCCATAACAGTAGATTTTTCGGCGATAATGGATTCATTTCCGAATTTTTTACAATGGATTAAGCGTGTCGAAAATTTAGAAATACATAAAAGGGCATATGTGAATATCGATCAGGAAGGATACTATAAAAGATTAACATGCAAAAAAATTAGTGAAACGTTGCTGAGTTTTACTATTCAATCCGATAACCGTTTTAGTTTTAAAATTGAGGGAATCGATTCAAGATATTTTATATGTCAATTACTTAAAACGTTACATAATTACACTGTACAGTTTCCGAACGAGCCATGGACAGGAATCAAGCTTGATAAATTAATATATACTGAATGCGGCTCTCTAATAGAAAAATATAAAACGACCTGTAACGCCTGCCTAAAACAATGCGAGCAATTTCAAAATTCAGTTTGTCTATGTGATACATGAGCAAAACTATCAGTATGACAAGCCGCACTACCGCTATGGCAAAAACAATAGGGCATAAAAAAACGCTCGGCAAAGCGAGCGTTTTTTGCAAAACATAGCGTTATATTTACGCCTTAGCTTCGGCGGCCTTCTTGTTTTTCAGCATTGCACGGCCGACTTTTGAGATATTGACTTTCTTTCCGTCAATTTCTTGTTCATACAGAAGTTTAACACCGGTTTGGCCGGTTACGGGACAAGTACCCCGCCCATGGTTGGGAACACTTTTAATTCCCTTTCCGCGATGTGCTTTCGACATAGTTTAGCCCTCCGCTGCCTTTGACTTTGCAGCACCCTTGTCTGCACCGTCTTTCTTTGCGTCTGCCGACTTCTTCGTGCTCTTATCGAGCGTATAGTCAACCAGCTCTAAAATTGCAACCTGTGCGGCATCGCCCTCGCGTAACCCTAATTTAAGCACACGAGTATATCCGCCGTTCCGCTCCTTCATACGCGGCCCGATGTCGGTAAACAATTTATTCAAGATTGCCTCATCCCAAATATAGGTTGCAGCCTGCCGCCGATTATGTACTGAATCGACCTTAGCACGGGTAATAAGCTTTTCTGCGGTTCGCCGAATCTCCATCGCCTTTTGTTTTGTCGTAGTAATCCGCTCGTACTTAAACAGTGATGTAACCATGTTACGATGCAATGCGCGGCGATGTGCACTGGTACGTGAAAGCGGATTAAAGCCGTTTTTATGCTTCATCTGTTTCTTCCTTCTGTCTCGATAACTTGATCGAATTCTTTAAATGACTGTAATCAGTCATACCCAAACTCAAATTACGTTCCGCCAACTTTTCTTGTATTTCCTGCAAACTCTTCTTTCCGACATTTCGAGTTTTCGAAATCTCATCCTCGGTCATCATTGTCAAATCACGGATTGTTGAAACGTTTGCGTTTTTCAAACAATTAGAAGCCCGCACGGAAAGATCAAGCTCAGTTATCGGTGTGTCAAGCAACTGCTTTATCATTTCATCGCTTTCATCGGATTCATCATCGCTCAAAAGTTCATTCTCGTTAAAGTTCACAAAAACGGTAAAATGTTCTTTCGCGATTTTTGCAGCTTCCGCTAGCGCATCTTCAGGCCGTATGGTACCGTCCGTCCAGATTTCAAGCACAAGCTTATCATAATCGTTGCGCTGCCCTACTCTGCACGGCTGAATTTCATAGCTGACTTTTCGAACCGGGCTAAAGATAGTATCCAACGAGATTGTCCCGACAACTTCGACATATTTTTCATTCGTTTCCGCCGGTACATAACCGCGGCCGAAATCAACCTGAACTTCCAGCTCAACATGAGCATTTCCCATCAGCTCCATAATATGAAGATCATCGGATAAAATTTCAAGTTGACCGGGTTTTGCAAAATCGGCTGCACTAACGGAGCATGGGCCTTTAAAATCAAACAAAAAGACATCTTGTTCAATCTCATTTGGGAGCCGCAGCCGCATTTGCTTGAGGTTATTCAAAACTTCCATCGTGTCTTCGGTTACGTTTGGAATTGCTTCAAACTCGCTCGATATACCATGCGGAACATCATCAGCGCCGTAAGAGGTAATTTTTACAGCGGAAATAGCATACCCTTGTATCGAAGACAACAAAACACGCCGCAAACAATTGCCGATCGTTGTGCCGAATCCTGTTTCAAAGGGAGACGCCGTAAACTTACCATAGCTGTCATTTGAGACATCTGCTGCAAATTCCAGACCTTTTGGTTTTTTGAATCCTTTCAAAAGATTTTTACGAGCCATTTAAACTCCTTTTTATTAGATGCGGCGGGTCTTGCGGGGACGGCAACCGTTATGCGGAATAGGGGTTACGTCATTAATGGAGCGAACTTTAAGCCCCATAACGCCAAGTGTTCTGATTGCAGATTCGCGGCCGACACCCGGTCCCTTCACAAATACGTGAACTTCCCGTAATCCATACTGCTGAACGCGCTGTACAGCCGTTTCCGCGACTGTTTGTGCAGCGAAGGGGGTAGATTTTTTCGCACCGTTAAATCCCAAGCCGCCGGAGGATGCCCAAGACAACGCATTGCCCTTCAAATCGGTTATGGTAATAATGGTATTGTTAAAGGTTGCCTGAATATAGACATTTCCTTCATATACGCTTTTCTTTTCTTTTCGTTTTTTTGCGGTTGTAGCCACAGCTTATCCTCCAAAATTACTTCTTCTTACCGGCAACGGTCTTTTTCTTACCTTTGCGAGTACGAGAATTAGTTCTTGTGCGTTGTCCGCGGACGGGCAAGCCTTTACGATGTCGTAAACCGCGATAGCAGCCGATATCCATCAAGCGCTTGATGTTCAGAGCGACTTCGGTACGAAGCCGGCCTTCAACCTTGTAATCCTGGTCGATAACGGCACGGATGGCGGCAAGTTCATCCTGATTTAAATCGTTGATCATCCGCATCGGATCAATTTTTGACTTTTCGCAAATTGCTTTTGCAGATGAGTGAGATATTCCATAGATATACGTCAACGCGATATTAACATGTTTATTGGGGAGGTCGACCCCAGAAATACGAGCCATTCTTCAGTTTCCTCCATTAGCCTTGTCGCTGCTTGTGTTTGGGATTCGTGCAGATAATCCGCACAATTCCGTTGCGTTTAATAACCTTACATTTATCGCAAATAGGCTTTACGCTGGTTCTTACTTTCATATTGTTCTTCTCCTTAACAAAAGAATAACCTTTCCTGAAATACTACAGATTCCGTGATCTGAGCTTTCCTCGTTTTACCAACCCCTCATGATGGTGCATTTTAAGCTGCGCTTCAATTTGACTCATCGTATCAAGATCAACGCCAACCAAGATGAGAAGTGATGTTCCACCCATCAGCATTGAAATCGACTGAGGGAAGCCGAAAATAGTCTGTATCACAGTCGGTAAGACGGCGATCAGCGCCAGATACAAAGAACCGGGCAAAATCAAACGATTTAGAATTCTTTGCAAGTATTCCTCGGTTTTATCGGTTCGAATGCCGGGAATCGAGCCTCCATTTTCCCTTATCTGCTTTGCAATTTCTGTGGGGTTTAACGAAATCTGTGTATAAAAATATGCAAAGAACACAATAAGGATCAAATAGAAAATATTGTACCACAAACCGTTCGGACGCAAAAAATGCGCAAGACTGTTCAACCATCGGACATTCGGTCCTATCGTTGTCGCAATCGAAATCGGGAAGGTCAAAAACGATGATGCAAAGATGATTGGAATAACACCTGACGGATTAATCTTAAACGGAATATAGGTATTTTGACCGCCATACATTTTCCGCCCGACAACCCGCTTCGCATAGTGCACCGGTATCTTCCGCTGTCCTTGCTGCTCATAAACAACCAGTACGATAATGCCGACAAACATAATCAATGCTATCACGACAAATACGAGGTTCAACTCACCGAGTCGCACCAGCCGGATCATCTGAGAAACGGCATGGGGCAGCCGGACAATAATACCGGCAAAGATAATCATTGAAATACCGTTTCCGATACCGCGAGCCGTAATCTGCTCACCCAGCCAAACCGTTATCATCGTACCTGTTGTTACGGTAAGCATCGAAACAAAGATGTACATAAACCGGCTCTGAAGTACAATAGCGCCGGGTATCATATACGCATAAAAGGTTACCGCATACGATTGAATCAATGCGACAAATACGGTAAGGATACGCGTCCATACCTGTATCTTTTTCCGACCGCCGTCATCTTCCGCAATCTTTTTCAAACTCGGAAATACGAACAACGCAAGCTGCATCAAAATTTGAGTTGAAATATACGGCATAACGCCCAGCATGAATACGGAAAAGGTGGAGAATGCCCCGCCGACAAAGAAGTCCATATAATCGACAAAAGCATTTCCCCGTACCTGCGATTGGAAATATGCCGATAAAGCATGGGGATCAATACCGGGAATAGTAAGTACCGATCCCAAGCGGAAAACGATCAAAACTCCAATCGTAAACAGGATACGATCACGTAATTCTTTTATCCGAAATACATTTACAAGTGCATTGTTAGCCATGTATGAAGCCCGCCTGTTTAGCCGTTTTGTTTAACGACCGTCCCGCCGGCTTTTTCAATCTTTGCCTGCGCCTGTGCGGAAACTTTATCTACATCAACCGTCAACTTTTTTGTAAGCTCTCCGGAAGCGAGCACTTTTACCAAAGCAGTCTGCTTTTTTACCAGTCCCTTTGCTTTCAGCGTTTCTTTATTAACGGTTTCCCCATCGGAATATTTTTCGTCGATCATAAATAAATTTACAACCGAATAAACTTCCTTAAAGGGATAGTTAGAAAAGCCTTTTTTTGCAACGCGGCGATACAACGGCATTTGTCCGCCTTCAAAACCGATATAGGTTTTACCGCCGGAGCGTGCATTCTGGCCTTTGTTTCCCTTACCCGATGTCGTTCCTCGACCGGATGAAGAACCGCGACCTACAATGCGCTTCTTTTTATTTGCCCCTTTCGGCGCATTCAATATAAAATCAGACATTAATCAAGCTCCTCTGTTTCAACTAAGTGAGAAACCGCCCGTACCATACCTAAGATGGCGGGAGAAGCGGAGTGCTCAACTACGGAATGCAATTTTCCAAGTCCCAAGGAACGAACGGTTGCGCGAACCGGCTTTTTTTGTCCAATGGTACTTTTAACTAACGTAATCCTAATTTTCTTTGCCATAGTTTACCCCCAGACATCCGTAATAGACTTTCCGCGGTTCTTAGCAATAGTTTTAGCATCCATTAATTCCGATGCAGCCTCGAAGGTCGCACGAACCACATTTACTGCGGAGTTTGACCCCAAGGACTTTGAAAGAACATTCGCTGCTCCGGCTGCTTCCATAATCGCACGGATAGTACCGCCTGCGATAATTCCCGTACCTGACCGGGCAGGGCGAAGCAATACTGAAGAACCTTTGAACTTAGCCTGCACTTCATGCGGGATAGTACCGTTTTTCAGCGGAATATAAATCATATTGGCTTTCGCCTTTTCAATGCTCTTCTTAATAGCCTGACTTACATCATTCGCCTTGCCGAAACCGTATCCCACGTGTCCATTCTGATCACCGACAACCGTTAAAGCAGAAAAAGAGAAACGGCGTCCGCCCTTTACAACCTTTGCAGTCCGGTTTAACTTAACCAGCTTTTCTACCAGTTCCTTCTCGCGATGTGAACTGTCTCTGTTAAAATCTTTCTGACGATCCATATCCGCTCCTAGAAATTTATTCCCGCTTTCCGGGCACCGTCTGCAACTGCCTGTACCACACCGTGATACAGATAACCGTTTCGATCAAAAACAACCGTCGTAATATTCTTCTCTTTAAGACGCCGACCGAGTTCTTCCCCGATTTTTGCTCCGGACTCGATATTTGCTTTTAAGGGCTTAAAATCTTTTTCGAGTGTGGATACCGACGCAACAGTTACACGTGCATCATCATCGATAACCTGCACCGAAATATTCTTATTACTGCGGAAGACAGTCATACGCGGACGTTCAGCTGTTCCATAAATCCGTTTACGGATATGAACTTTACGCTTAAATCTCTTTCTATCTTTCTCGATTCGCTTTTTAAACATAGTACCTATCCTTATTTAACACCGGTCTTACCGACTTTGCGTTTAATGACTTCGGCTTCATAACGGATACCCTTTCCCTTGTAGGGTTCGGGTAATCTGAGTTTACGGATCTGCGCTGCAAATTCGCCGACTTTTTCCTTATCAATACCGGAGATAATAATTTTATTTCCCTGCGGTTCAACCTTTACTTCAATGCCTTCGGGGATCAATGCGATAAAATCGTTTGAATAGCCCAAAGCCATTACCAACAGTTTGCCCTGTACTTCGGCACGGTAACCGACGCCGTTTACAACCAAGGTTTTAGAAAAGCCCTGACTGACGCCCACGACCATATTGTGAATTAAATTCCGATACAGACCGTGAAACGAGCGGGCTTCTTTGGTATCGTTCACCCGTGTTACGGAAACCTCAGAGTTTTCAAACTTTACCTGTACCAGAGAATTATAGGTACGGGAAAGCTTCCCCTTGGGGCCTTCAACGGTCAATGCACCATCGGCAATATTGATTTTTACTCCGGCAGGAACAGCTACCGGAAGTTTTCCAATTCTTGACACACTCGCCTCCTACCAAACTTTGCAGATAAGCTCGCCGCCAACCTGCTTTTCGCTTGCGTGCTTGCCGGTGATAACGCCCACCGAAGTTGAAAGAATAAGAGTGCCGTACCCGTTATATACGCGGGGAAGCATCTTATATCCTGAATATACGCGGCGTCCGGGTGTAGACACTTTTTCAATACCATGGATAACGGGTAATTCGTTATCATCATATTTTAAGAACATCCGGATTGTACTTTCGCCGGCTTCGTTAAGTCTTTTAAAATTCTTAATAAAACCTTCGGTTTTCAAAATCTTCACAATTTCAAGTTTTAACTTTGAAGAAGGCACATCGACTTTCTCATGACCGGCTGCCGCTGCATTCCGAATCTTTGTAAGCATATCTGCGACGGGATCTGAAACGCTCATTTTTTACCTCCTACCAACTTGATTTTGTAACGCCAGGTATCTGGCCTTCACTTGCTAATTTGCGAAAACAAATACGGCACATCTGAAATTTCCTCATATATCCGCGCGGACGACCACATACTCTGCAGCGGTTGTATTGGCGGCTGGAATACTTCGGCGTACTGTTTGCCTTATTTATCATTGCTGTTGTTGCCATGAAAACCTCTCTTACTTTCTAAAGGGCATACCGAACTTCAAAAGAAGCGCCCGTGCTTCTTTATCGGTTTTTGCCGTCGTTACGACGTTGATATTCAATCCTGCGATCTTTTCGATTTTATCGAAGTCAATTTCAGGGAAAATAATCTGTTCCGTAACACCTAATGAATAGTTTCCTCTCCCGTCAAACCCGTTCGGATTGACACCGCGGAAATCCTTAACACGAGGCAGCGCAACATTAATAAAACGATCCAAAAATTCATACATTTTGGCGCCGCGTAATGTTACCATCGCCCCGATCTCATGCCCTTCACGAAGTTTAAAGTTAGCGATACTTTTCTTTGCCTTTGTTTTTACCGCTTTTTGGCCGGTAATAGTACCAAGATCGGTTACCGCAGCATCAAGCAATTTCTTATTTGTCAATGCTTCGCCAACTCCCATACTGAGTACGATTTTAACAAGCTTCGGCACCTGCATAACCGTAGTATAGCCGAACTCTTTTGTAAGCTCAGGCGTTATCGTTTCCGTATAGATTTTCTTAAGCCGTGGCACATAATTGCTCATTATAATACTTCTCCACCCTTACGGCAAAAACGCACTTTTTTATCGCCGTCCATCTTATATCCAATGCGGGATACGCCACTTTTCTTACCGACTATCATGACATTTGAAATATGTATCGGCATCTCGATTTCGGCAATTCCGCCCTGATCCTGCTGAGAACGCTTGCGCATTGCTTTTTTACCCATATTAACGCCCTGAATAATCACTTGATTTTTTTCAGGTAAAACACGCAATACGGCGCCGCGCTTTCCTTTCTCGCTGCCCGCAATCACTTCTACCGTATCGTTCTTACGGATCTTGATTTTTCCTTCCATAAATGCTCAATCTCCTTATAGAACTTCAGGCGCAAGCGATACGATTTTCATAAAATCCATATCACGCAGTTCGCGCGCGACAGGCCCGAAAACACGCTTACCCTTGGGGTTCTTATTCGCATCGACCAATACACAAGCGTTATCGTCAAAGCGGATATATGTCCCGTCAGGACGGCGATATTCTTTAGAAACGCGGACGATAACCGCTTTTTCTACAGAACCCTTTTTGATTGTAGAAGTCGGAAGCGCATCCTTTACCGCTACTACAATGATATCACCGATACCGGCATACCGGCGGTGGGATCCGCCGAGTACCTTAATACACTGTACAATCTTTGCACCCGAGTTATCGGCAACGTTTAATCTTGTTTCTACTTGAACCATAATATAGACGCTCCTTACTCGTTATTTTGCACGCTCAATAATCTCCGCCAAACGCCAGCATTTTTCTTTGCTGATCGGACGGTTCTCTACAATACGCACCGTATCACCAATGTGAGCTGTATTTTGTTCGTCATGCGCCTTATATTTTTTTGTATTGAGCACATACTTTTTATACAGCCGATGAAGTTTCTTGGTAGCGACCTGCACAACAATGGTTTTATCCATTTTATCGCTGGTTACCAAACCAACAAACTCGCGGTTCCCGGATTTCTTTTTTGCCGTTGTTTCTTCCACGGGCCTGCTCCTACTCTGCACTTACACCGGCCAATTCTTTCTGCCGGATAAATGTGTTCAGCGCTGCAATTTCGCGGCGCATAGACCGTTTCAGCATAGGGTTCTCTACGTGTCCCACTACAAACTGAAACCTCAAATCCATATATTTTTGTTTAAGTTCGCTCCGCTTTGCCTGCAATTCGGCAAGGGATAAATCTTGATAGTTCGGCTTTTTCATTCGGAAAACTCCATCTTAGTTATCGCGCGGCTGCTCGGCAAAGCGTGTCTTAAACGGAAGTTTACTTCCTGCCAAACGCATAGCCTCTTCCGCAAGCGAGCGGTCAATACCGGTAAGCTCAAACAGCACCGTTCCGGGCTTTACAACAGCAACCCAATACTCCGGAGCTCCCTTACCTTTACCCATACGTGTTTCAGCCGGTTTTTTTGTATACGGCTTATCGGGGAATACGCGAATCCACAACTTACCGCCGCGCTTTACCTTTCTGTTTAAAGCGACACGAGCAGCTTCGAGCTGGCGATTAGTCAGCCAAAAGGGTTCAAGCGATACCAATGCAAATTCACCAAAGTCAATATGATTACACCGTGTTGCGTTTCCCTTAACTCTACCGCGCTGAATTTTGCGGTATTTTACTCTCTTAGGACTTAAAGCCATCGCTTAATCCCTCCCTGCTTCCGCACGCTCGCCGCGGCCTTTTTCCGACCGAGGAGCGCGTTCCTTGCGCTGTTTTTTTAACAATAAACCGGCGTCATCTTTTTGGTCGCTGCCGTACATCATGCCGCTGTAGAGCCAAACTTTTACACCGATTTTTCCGTAGGTGGTATGCGCTTCCGCAAAACCGTAGTCGATATCCGCACGGAGTGTGTGCAAGGGTATCCGCCCTTCCTTCATTTCTTCGGTTCGGGACATTTCCGCACCGCCGAGACGACCCGAAACACGGATTTTAATTCCCTGAGCACCGGCTTTCATCGTAGAAAAGCAACCTTGCTTTAAGGCTTTTCTAAAGGAAGCACGCCCCATCAGCTGACGGGCAACATTCTGGGCAACGAGAGAAGCATTCAATTCAGCACGCTTCACCTCTTTAATCTTAATCTGAACCTTTTTATTCAGTTCTTTCTGAATAATAGCGCCGATTTTTTCAATATTGGCACCTTTGGTTCCGATGATCACACCCGGCCGCGCGGTATGAATAACAATTGTTACACGCTGGGGATGACGAATAATTTCGATATCGGCAACATCCGCATTTTTGCACTCAGGCAGTGTCTGGAGCATTGCACGAATCTTTAAGTCTTCATGCAATAAGTCCGCATATTCTCTCGGACTTGCATACCAGCGAGACGACCATGTTTTATTAATTCCAAGTCTTAACCCGATAGGGTTTACTTTCTGTCCCATACTTACGCTCCCGCCTTTTCGTCAACTATTACCGTAATGTGACACATTCGTTTTAATTGAACATCCGCACGTCCGCGGCCGCGGCACCATAAGCGCTTCAGCCTCGGGCCTTCATCGATACGGATCTCTTTAATATAGAGCATATCTTCATCCAATTTTTTATTACCGTTCAAAGCATTCGAGGCAGCCGACTTAACCGTTTGTGAAATCAGTGCAGCCCCTTTATTGGGTATATGCTCTAAGATCGCCATTGCATCGGTATAAGACTTGCGTTTAATCACATTTGCAACCGGCCGAACTTTTGTCGGAGAAGCAATAAAATACTTTATCGTAGCGCGGTAACCGTTCTTTGCAGTCGTTTCAGTCATTATATCCACCTACTTTTTTGCCGCTTTCTTATCCGAGCCGCCGTGCCCGCGGAAAATACGGGTAGGAGCGAACTCGCCAAGCTTATGTCCAACAAATTCCTCTGTGATATACACAGGGATCCATGATTTACCGTTATATACCGAAATAGTAAAACCAACCATCTCAGGTATAATCGTGGAGCATCGGGAGTAAGACTTAACCATCTTTTTTGTTTTCTGATCTCCCGTCTTGCTCATTTCAACAACCTTTTTGTACAAGCTTTTTTCTACAAAAGGGCCTTTTTTAACAGATCTTGACATTCTCTACTCCCTACTTCCGCCGTGAAACAATAAACCGATCCGAAGTATTCTTCTTCTTACGGGTTTTATATCCCTTACAAGGCTGACCCCACGGAGTAACAGGATTGCGTCCCTTTCCGCGTCCTTCACCACCACCAAGCGGGTGATCAACAGGGTTCATAGCCATACCGCGTACGGAAGGACGAATACCGCGCCAACGTGCACGTCCCGCCTTTCCTAAATTGATATTCATGTGATCGGCATTTCCAACCTCACCGATTGTTGCATAGCATTTTTTATGCACCAAACGGGTCTCACCTGAAGGAAGGCGCAACGTTACATAATCGCCTTCTTTTGCAGCAATAAGCGCAGCAGCACCGGCAGAACGAGCCATTTGCCCACCCTTTCCAAGCGTCAACTCAACATTATGGACGGTAAAACCGACCGGTATGGATTCAAGCGGTAACGCATTCGCAAGCTCAAGCGCAGCCATCGTGCCGCTCATAATCTTTTGTCCGACCTTCAAACCTTTAGGAGCAAGGATGTATCGTTTTTCGCCGTCAGCGTAAAAGATCAATGCGATATTTGCACTGCGGTTCGGATCATATTCGATAGTTCGGACAGTTCCCGGAATACCGTACTTGTTACGTTTAAAATCAATTTCACGATACTTCCGCTTATGTCCACCGCCCTGATGCCGAACAGAAATACGCCCATGGCTATCCCGCCCCGCATTGGCTTTTTTTCCGGTTGTAAGGCTTTTTTCAGGTTTCTGCGCAGTGATTTCATCACGCAGCAAGTCAATTCGACCGCGCATACCCGGTGTTATAGGCTTATATAATTTAAGAGCCATTTATCTTCCCCTTCAAAGCAGCGATAAGTGCTGTTATGCACCTTCAAAAACTTTAATCGATTCGCCTTCAGCAAGCGTCACAATAGCTTTTTTCCAGCTTGCAGTCTTACCTGCCCGATAGCGAACTCGACGCATTTTTCCGTCGACGTTTACAACAGCACAATCAAGCACTTTAACATTAAAAAGCTTCCGTACTGCTTCCTTAATCTGCACCTTTGTAGAGCGCGGATCCACCTTAAAAACATACTTACGCTGCTCACGCATCTCGTTTGATTTTTCCGTAAGCACAGGCGCTATAATAACATCAGTATATTGCATTACTCAGCCCCCTCAACCGCATAAAAACTCGAAAGATTTTTTGCAGCAGACTCAAGCATCAGCACTTTCCGCCCATAAAACAGATCATGCGCACGCAAACGGTTATACGTCAAAAACGACAGTGTAGGAATATTCTTCCCCGCACGCTTCAACATTGCATCATCATCTTTCAACACAAGCACAGTGCGCTCATCCTGAACAAATGCCTGCAATATCTTCACAAGATCTTTCGTTTTACCGGTTTCAACCGTAAAATCTTCTATGACAACAAGGCGATCTTCATCCTGAGCCTTCAAACTCAAGATAGATTTCATTGCCAACCGCTTTGCTTTTTTCGGAATTGCATAGCTATAATCACGCGGCTTCGGCCCAAAAATCGTACCGCCGCCGACCAAAAGCGGTGATTTTTTATCACCACGGCGGGCACGCCCGGTACCCTTCTGCTTATACGGCTTCGCATTAGAACCGTTTACCTCAGCACGACCTTTTGTACATGCCGTACCGACACGCATATTTGCTAATTCATTTGTAATGGCATAGTAAATGACATCTTCATTAACAGGCAAACCGAACACAGCATCGTTAAGCTCAATTGTCCGCAATTCCTTACCATCAATCGAATAGACTTTCTTTTCCATTCTCTTCTCCTGCCGTTATCTTTCCCGTTTTACAGCGGATTTAAGGAACACAACCGCATCCTTTTTACCGGGAACGGAACCACGTACCATAACGACGCCCAATTCGGGATCTATTTTTTCAATCCTCAAATTCTGTACCGTTACTCGTTCGGCACCCATGTGACCGGGCATCTTAACGTTTTTAAACGATCGCCCCGGACTGGTACACTGCCCTGTCGAACCAGGCTCACGGTGAAACTTTGAACCATGAGAAGCGCGTCCACCGCCGAAACCATAGCGCTTTACAACACCCTGAAAGCCCTTTCCTTTTGAAATTGCGGTAATATCAAGATACCGGACAGATTCCAAAACTTCGACGCCAATTTTCGCACCAACGGTAACTTCTTTATCAAAACCTCTAAATTCTTTTAAAAGACGGACAGGCGCAACACCTTCTGCAAACTGATTTGCATATACCTTTGAAACACGTCCTTCTTTCAATTCACCCGTTCCCAACACAACTGCTTCATAACCGAAATGATCCGCATCTTTTACTGCGACCACTGTATTCGGCACTACTTGCAAAACGGTAACAGGTGTCAGCCGCCCCTCGTCATCAAACAACTGGGTCATGCCGATTTTTTTACCAATCAGACCAACCATAACTCACAACTCCTTGAGAAACTCATCGCTTCTCCGGTACGCACATCCTGATTAAATGCCGTCTACCGTTCTTTTATTGTTTAATTTCTACATCAACCCCCGCCGAAAGCTCTAATGCCATCAAAGCATTCATCACTTCTGCAGAAGGTTCAATAATATCGATCAACCGCTTGTGCGTCCGCATTTCAAACTGCTCACGCGACTTTTTATTTACGTGTGGAGAGCGAAGCACAGTAAATTTATTAATACGTGTAGGAAGCGGAACAGGACCTAACACCTTTGCCCCAACCTTCTGCACAGCCTGCACAATCGCTTTAGAACTTTGATCAACCAACTCAACATCAAATCCGCGAAGCTTAACGCGAATCTTTTCCTTAGCCATATTTCCTCCGTACAAAAACAAGCGGCCGAATAGCGCCTACCCGACCGCCTTGTTTTTTATTACGCTAAAATCTCCGTAACCTGTCCGGAGGCGATAGTCCGGCCGCCTTCACGAATAGCAAGCTTAAGACCCTTATCCATAGCGATAGGATGGATCAGCTCACCGATAATCTTGGTATTATCACCCGGCTTAACCATATCAACGCCCTGAGGCAGCGTAACGGTTCCGGTAATATCGGTTGTTCTGAAATAGAACTGCGGGCGATAACCCGAGAAGAACGGGCTGTGACGACCGCCTTCATCCTTAGAAAGAACGTAAATTTGCGCTTCAAATTTAGTGTGCGGCTGAATAGTACCCGGCTTAGCCAATACCTGACCTCTTTCAACCTCTTTCTTATCAATACCGCGGAGCAAGAGACCGACGTTATCACCGGCCATACCCTGATCAAGCAGCTTGTTGAACATTTCGATACCGGTAACAACGGTTTTCTTCGTCGGCTTAATACCGACGATTTCGACTTCTTCGTTAAGATTGATAACACCGCGCTCGATACGTCCGGTAACAACAGTACCACGTCCGGAAATCGTGAAGATATCTTCAATCGGCATCAAGAAGGGCTTTGCATCATCACGGACAGGATCAACAAAGTAGCTATCCATAGTCTTCAGCAATTCATCGATACAAGCAGTATCTTCAACGGAAGCGCCGTCAGCCAATGCCTTAAATGCGGAACCTTTGATAATCGGCGTATCGCGGGGGAAGCCGTAAGACTCAAGAGTTTCGCGAACTTCTTCTTCTACCAATTCGATAAGTTCAGGATCATCAACAAGGTCAACCTTATTAAGGAAAACGATAATAGAAGGAACACCAACCTGACGAGCAAGCAGAATATGTTCTTTAGTCTGAGGCATAACCGAGTCCGGAGCAGAAACAACAAGGATTGCACCATCCATCTGAGCAGCACCGGTGATCATGTTCTTAACATAGTCAGCGTGTCCGGGACAGTCAATGTGAGCATAGTGGCGCTTGTCGGACTGATACTCCAAGTGACGAGTATTAATAGTAATACCGCGAGCCTTTTCCTCCGGCGCATTATCAATCTCATCATATTTAAGAAGCTTATCACCATACTTCTTTGCACAATGAGTAGTGATCGCTGCCGAAAGAGTTGTCTTACCATGGTCAACGTGACCGATGGTACCAACATTCATGTGAACTTTTGTTCTCTCGAACTTTTCCTTTGCCATGTAAATCCTCCTAACAGACAATAGGCAACTAACAAAAACCCCGCCCATCAAACAGCGAGACCATTTCCATATTGAAAATGAAAAAATGTTATAAACCGGATACCAAATACAGAAAAGAATAGAATGCGGATAATCAGACAGTAAACACCGTTGTAAAAGACGTGTTGCGTAAGCTCGTCATAGCAATTCGACAAGCCTTATTCGGATCCACCTGATCATCATCAGAATCCATTCCGATGACTGGTTTGGCATCCTGCAGAGTAATAGGGCGAACCCCTTAATGCTTTTAACAACATTAACACGGAAACCTGCCTTTAAAAGGCTTTACGGTGCCGGAAAACTCTTAAAGAATACCGGACAAACGGCTTTTAGCCATTTATCCAATTGAACAGAGCGACTATACTATTTTGAATAACAAATGTCAAGGCTTTTGAAAATATACACACATCTCTATAAATTACAAGAGGGATTGCCGCATACCCTTTCATTTTTCCCCATCGGTTAGTATAATCAGAATATGAATAAGGGAGCTTTCATGAAGAATATGATTTGTATGATTTTATCTGCTGCTTGTATAGTCGGTGTCGCAGCCGACCCTGCGAAAAACTTTAGCGGAGACGATATTCCGCTTAAAAAGGTAACACTCTATTCGTCAGGCGTTGCGCACTATATGCATGAGGGGACTGTTTCCGGTTCAGGGAATATAGAGCTATTATTTTCACCCGCTCAAATTAACGATGTGCTAAAGTCTCTTGTCGTTACTGATCCCGGTGCAAAAAACTTAGCAGTCAATTATCAGTCCGAAGACACGCTGAGGAAAACGCTGGAAAGTTTAAAAATCGACCTTTCCGCCGCTACAACGCTCTACGATATTTTAAAAGCGCAAAAGGGCGCCGAAGTGGAACTGTTTACGCCTCATCAAATTACCGGAAAGATTTTGAGCGTCGATAAAAACAGCTCAAAAGAAACGGACTCTTTCTTTATTTCGCTTGCAGCGAAAGACGGGATCCACCTTATCGCTTTTTCGGACATTCAATCCTTTAAATTTACCGATGCCAGACGAAATGAAGATTTAAACACTGCTTTGGCGCTCATCCTCGACGCTTCGGCAAAGAACCGCAAAAAACTGGACATTAAAATCGATGCGCAAGGTGAGCGGAAGATCGGTCTTTCTTATGTTATGGAAGCGCCGGTATGGAAAGCAAGCTATCGGCTCGATATGGGTACCGATAAAGCAGTGTTTCAGGCATGGGCGATTGTCGACAATTCAACCGACCTCGACTGGAAGAATATTACACTCACCCTCACAACGGGAAGACCGGTCGGTTTTACGCAAAACCTCTATGCGCCTTACTATACCTATCGCCCCGAAGTACCGCTTGCAATTGCGCAAACTGCGAAAGCGGAAACATTTGCCTCGGCTGATACGGGTGTCGAATATGCCGCAGCTATGCCTCTCGCAGAAAACCGGTCGATGATGATGATGAAAAAAGAAGCGTCTAGATATGCATCCGAAGCGTATGATGAAGCGGAATATCAAGACTTACAGGAAAAAAATACTTCAGCCTATTTTGAAAATCAAGCTGAGGCCGGTAATGCGGGAGAAATGTTTGCCTTTACGCCGTCAAAACCGATTACACTTGAGCGGCAGCAAAGCACGATGATTCCCCTCACCCTAGCATCTCTTCCTGCGGAAAAGTATTCGGTATTTTCTTCCATTCCATATAACGAGCGTGTTAATCCGAAATTCTGTATCAGTATTGAAAACACATCGGGCTTAAAACTGCCGGCCGGCCCCATTACGGTTCTTGACGGGGGGGAATATTCAGGCGATGCTCTTTTGGAGTTTTTACCCGAAGCCGAAAAACGCCTGATTGCTTACGGAGACGATATTGAAGTAACCGGTTCAAAGCGAGCCGACTCCACAAGGACGATTGAAACCATAAAGATGGCTGACGGAGTGATGACAACTTCGTACCGGCAAGTCCAAAGCACGATCTATTTGATACGAAACACCAATAAGAAAGAGAGAACCGTTATTGTTGAACACGCAAAGAACACAGGGTTTGAACTGACATCAAAACAAGCTCTTGCGGAAACGACTGCAAACAAATACCGGTTTAAGTTTAAAGCTGCAGGCAATACCGGTACCGAGTTAAAAGTAGAAGAAGCTCGCACCTATCAATCAACTCAAAAAATATTCGATATGAATTCAAACACATTCATTTCCTACACGACCAATTCCGAAATTCCCGAAAAAGTACGGAAGGCATTTGCGTCTATTATAACGGAAAAAGAAAAGGTTACCGCGGCGGAAAAAGCCTTGAAGACTTTGCAAGATCGTCAGACGGAAATCGGAAAGGAACAAGACCGTGTACGGAGGAATCTTGAGGCAGTCGGTTCGGAAAGCCAGCAAGGCAGAGCGTTCTTAACCAAGCTGCTCAAGCTCGAAACCGAACTGGATAACCTCAAAACAGACATTGCTGACGCAACGGAACAGCTCAACAAAGCGCAGCAAAAATTTACCGCATTCGTAAAGAATATTCGGATTGAATAGTAAAATCGATATGTAACAAAGGAGATGCGCCGTTTATTTCAAAAGGCACCCTTGAGATTGTATCTATAACGTGTTACTCTAAGGATACCTATGAAGAATGCTTTACTGGTTCCCGGCGTTTTTTTCTTAAGCCTTTTAAGCGCGGTTGTTATCTTTGCCTTTTTCGGCGGAATCGCCTTGCGCTATGAAATGGCCGTTCCGTTTGCATCAGAATCGGCGGGATTGCTGCTTCTCTGCATGGCACAAAAGGCGTGTTACGTACTCCCATTAGCAGTAATGATGGCCATTATCGGGGTATATACATTTTTGATGAGACACCCTGCAAAGCTGGGCGTAGCCCTTACGCTGTTCCTCGTATGTTTGCTATTTACCGTAACGGTTATTATACCGGCCTGCTATGCGCAGTTTTCCGTCATCGAGAAAGCAATAGCAGCCTACAAAACAACGGCGCCTGTCGACAAAGCGTTGGCGGCTTTTACAAGCAAACCGTTATTTCTAGCTTTATTACAGCAAGGTTCCGACAGCCTCTTTTCCGATGTATATGCTGCCTATGCCTATACATTACATTTTACAACATACCTCTTGTTCGCAGGTGCGCTTTTTTTCTGCGTCAGCTCATTTTGGTTTGCATGCATCATAACACGATGGAATCTGTTCAACCTTCTTTTCTTACTTCTTCTTTCAGGGGCACTATTACTCGTATATCCGTATATGCAGTTGGAAGGATTCAAGACAGCGCTCTTTAATCTCCATATAACAAATTCGGAAAACGGCATTTACGGAATTCCGCTCGTTTTGTGTGTTGTTGCCGTAGTATTTCATTCTATAGGCGGTTTAAAACTACTGCTGATATATTCAAAGACCCAAAAAAGGAGCGCTGCATAAAATGCCTGAGATGCTAAAAGGCTGGCTGTCCGTTCTTATTCACTTTGTGATCGGACTTGGGTGCTGCCTAATATATGTGTTTTTTCTCAAAAAAATTGATGTACTGCCGCAGTTTTTGTTCAGCCGGAGATTAGCAGAAACAGGAATCTTGTTTATACGGATTATGCCGAGCTTGCTGGTTTCCGCTATATTGATAGGGTATGCCGTTATTTTCGGTACATCCGGTCAAAATACCGTACCGCGATTTTCTGACATATTACTTCGCTACTTAAAAGAAGCATTTATTATGCTTTTTGCGTGCGTTACTATTTATATCATATTGATAGAAATAGTATTGCCGTTGCTGGCAGACTACCGGCGCTACAGCGAACTGAAAACACATGATTATTACGATTTTATAAAAGAGACTGATAATTCATTACGAAACGGAGATGCCGAAAAAGCGTATGATAAGGCGAAGGCTGCCTTAGGAATCTGGAAAAACAATCCTGAAGCATTACAACTTTTCGATAAGGCTAAGATATTGCATGAATCATACAATGCAGATCGCAAGCAAAACAATAAAAGCGAACCCTCTTCTGAAACAGCTGAGCCGGAAAACTTAACAGCGGAAGGGGCATTGTTCATCAGTAAGCGGTTTATGAACAAATATGATTTTTACACCGCACACTATTATGCCATGCGGGCATATCAGCTGAGTGCCGAAAATGCACCGTATCGTGAAGAAGCGTTACGGCTGGCAGCACAGGCGTGGAATCAAATTGAAAAAGGGATCGCGGAGCTTACCGCCGAATTTGACATCCGTTTATACCAAGCAAAAAAAGCCGGATACGAGATGATCCAGCAAGAAAACTACATCAAAGCCTACTATCAATTTGTGAACGCGAAGCGAATGCTTGAACAGAATAATCCGCTCAAAAAAGACCCTGATATAGACCGTTTTATAGATATTACCCGAAAAAAACTATTGGAAGAAGTTTTCTTTATCGATGAAACAGCCTCTCTGCCGCTTTTTGAAACAGCACGTAATATTCATTTTACCATTCCTGCATCAGGCACGAGGGCACCGGCACATATAACAATAGAAGGTCTTTCTTATATCACCAACAACAATATTAAGGAAATATATGGAAGGAATTGCGAACTTACACAATACACTGCCGACGGTAAGATTCTTTATCGGGCACGGATTCCTTTCATCAAAGTTATTCCGATTGAGAGTGCTGATGGAGTTCCTATGCTCCGTATGCTGTTCCGCGCTGTGGATAAGCAGCGTGATACTGTAGTGTTGAAGCCTATCGTTCTGGAAGGAACAATGCCGATTGAGCGGCAGACATCTCTGAGACTACCGTTTTCATACAGCGATTTTGAGCTGATTATCGCGGCCAACGAAGGTGAAAAATCTATGACGCTCCCTCAACTCTATGCCTTTCGGCAGCGGGGAACACAATACGGCTTCCCTGCGCAAATATACCATCGGGAATTATTGGCGAGAATTATCGATGTGTTTCTTATTTGGATTATTTCGATTTATATGCTCGTATTGGCATGGCGCTTCAGAGTTCCACCGCACCGGCCCTTTAAGCATACATGGGCACTGGCATTTCCGCTCTTTTTTATACTGGCAACAGGACTGGTAGAGGCGGGACGGTATTGCGCCCGCCTTGTCATTGCCCTGCTTACCGATATATCCTACAGCTTGTCCCCGCTACTGTTATTGCTTGCATACCTGCTCTGTTTTATCGGAATGTGTTTTTTCTTTATCGGTCAGCGTTCGGAAGCGTAAAAATAAGGATGCTTTCGATATCGAGTTCGCCTGCAAATGCCGGAACGGTAACAGACCAGTTTTCCAACACTTGCGGGTGCAGTTCACCGAAAATACCGATCTGTTTCCCATCGCACAGAACACCCGCTTGCCGCCCTTCGATAAAGCGCGGGTCGTGTGTCTCGCATACGTTGTAGTCCATTTGCAGATAGTACAGTAGGCCGGCGACAAGGCTGGCAGCTTCATTAAAGTTAGCATCTTGGTTTACAGTCAAGAAGCCGAGACTTTGGCGGGTGCGCGTACCGGTATTTTCTTCGGGAGCAAGGTACGCGATTTTCCCCGTTTCAAAGATACGGTGCGGATAGACCGCATTGCCTGAAACCGTTTCTGCGGATAAGAGCGACGGAATGATGGACGGGCGGACAAACTGATAGTTTTCCGACATGGGGTTTGCAATTTCAATTACCGACGCTCCGTCTATATTCATGCGGTCGATGTAGTCTTTCTTTGAACCGAGATAATTAAAAATCATCTCTTGATAACCGAAACCGACCATCAAAGTTTTAATCTTTCTGCTGAGCTGGGTAACCGGAGAGAGCCGCCCGATGGTAAATTCCCGCGGCGTTTCCGGTTCAAAGAACTCAACCGTTTTACCCATCATCACGTCTTCGATAATATCCACTTCGTGTAAAAAGTCGTTCCGGTATGCAGGCGGCATCAGCGTCAGACAATCCCCCTCGACGGTAACGGTATTGTCCATACGCTCCAACGCTTCCACAATGTCCTGCGCCGGAAGCTCCGTTCCGAGGAGTTTATTGACGGCATGAACCGTCGTCTTTGTCGGCTCTTGGAAGTAAAGCGGCGTGGTAATCGTCTTACCGAAGCCCGTGTCATACGGATATTCTACGCTGACCGGTAAAATCGTGTATCCCGCATCAGAAAAATCGCAGGCAACGATGTTGGTTGCAAGCAGCAGAGAGGGCATATCGGTACCGGTCAGTTCAACCAACAGGTCGGCATCCCCCGGCTGTACCGCACCGATCTCCGCGCTATTGATAATCGGCGCCATTGAAAGCACGCCGCCCTTTGCATCCGATAAGAGCGGCACCTTCTTCATATCCTTGAGTATCCAGCTGTATTCCTTGCCTTTCGGGTGTTCGGTGATAATGCGCTCACACGTCATTTCGGTGTCGAAGCCGAGCGGCGTAAACGAGGTTGTGTGCGGGTCAACAGCACGGTACTGTACCGGCCAGTTGATCAGCTCGCTGCGGTACACCCCCATCGACACCGAACGGCGTTTCCGGCCGAAGTTCCAGCACAGCTTTTCCTGTGTTTGAATAATATCTTTCAACATAGCATCGTCGATGGGCTTGCCCGAAATGACAAATGCCGTCATAAAGGGGCGGATATGCTGTAATTCGGGATCTACGGTTACTGTCCGTTTTCCGGAATCCTTCCGCTCACTCAATGTCGATAAAAATGCTTGATACCGAGCTTTGTTTGAAGCTCCTCCCGTGTGCATACGCAAAAGGCGCGCAAGCCCCGCTGTTGACCACAGGTCGGGGCGGTTTGTATCGTTTAATTCAATTTTTATAATGCGTTCATCTTGAGGCGCCGCTGCGGAAGGCGCTTCGTCCAGCTCCGCTTTTGCAGAGCTTAATAAATGTTCAAATTCGGGGGAATAATCGTATTTTTTTCCTAACAAGTTGAAAAAAAGCTGTTCATTTACATCAATCTTTGGCATAGTCTATCCTTTTTTAATATGACTGAGCTGAGGCAAAGGTTAAAACACACGGTTCACAATGCCTCTGAGACAATTCACATATAATAGGGCATCTCTAAAAACTCGGTTAGATTTTTAGAGATGCCCGACGAGTATTTTTGATAAGTCTTTACATTGTTATGACTTATCAAAAAACATCGCAAAATAAATCTAAGGAAAACCTCTAAACAACTGAGGTTTTTAGAGGTTTCCTATTGAAAGAGTATATGCAATATGCCCCTGTTTGGCAAGAATGATACAAGGCGTGCTTATTTGGCTGCCGAAGTTAGCCCTTCCTTAAAATGCAACAGTTGAACAAAGTATGAACTTTGGAAATTGTTGCATTCGTGCGCGGTAGCGCACATGTTAATACGCGATGTTTGCGCTTACGCAAACTCGCAGCGTTTTTAGACAATGCCAACTGCATTGTCTAAAATAAGCGTTCTTCTCTTTGTAACATCACAAATGCGATAATAATGAAGAGTTCGCACAATAAAATCGATTTTTCCGCATAGTTTTGTATAGCAATAAATCCAATCGAAACACCGATACCGAAGCTTGCGATGATAAGAAGATACTTAAAAAAAGAATACAGATATTTGATATCTTTTACAGCTCGATACTTCGCAAGGTTTATCATACTGCTTTTTAAGTTACCGGTAATCATTGTGGTGGCTATCGGATTGCCGTCAACCTTATCGAAGTTGGCGACTTGCAGCGCTGCAATAAAAGAGATAACGGAATTGATAATGTCATACCTAAAATACGTACCGGTTAATCCGATTGCGGCAATAACCAATACTTCAAATACCAAGACTGTAACCATTCGGGTGTAGTTTTTAACGTAATGTTTGTTTTTGAGAAATTCTGAAATAAATATGCCGAACGCAAACGTAACAATAGGTATGATATATTTAAGAAACTTATGAAGTTCCCCATTTGCAGCAGAGATAAACAGCAGCACAAGATTACCGGTTTGGGCATTTGCAAATACCTTACCTTTTAATAGATAAGAGTATGCATCTAAGAAGCCCCCAACTAACGAAAGACATACGCCGATTACAATATTGTCATGCAGTTTTTCTTCTCTTATTTGTATCGTATCCACCTGTACATCCGTTAAAAAGTCTTTAAAAGTTGAAATCTTTAAAAAAGTATAGGTATGATAGGGCTAAACCTATCACCTGTCAACATATAGAAAACAGAGAACCTTTCCGTAAGCCTTTTGAAATAGGCGAGGTAGATCCGAGGCGCGAGAAAAAATTAACCGCAGGCGTATCTTTGATACGTTGAGGATTAATTTTTTCGAAGCAACGAAGGAGATACCCGCATATTTCAAAAGGAATTTCCTTTTGTATTGACTAAGATATGCCGATACTATAAAAGTAAGGTTTTAATAGAAGGAGTAGTGTAATGGCAGCTAAAATAGGCATAAAACTCGCAGATGGAATGTTTCTTCCCATTATGGACGACGATGCATCAGCCTCTGAAACGCTTGAATTAACTACGGTACGCGATAATCAACGAAGTGTACAAATTAATTTGTTCAAAAAAGAGGATGATACTTCAGACCCTTTGTATATCGGCTCACTGATTGTTGAAGATATTCAAGAGAAGACCGCTGGAGAACCGACAATAGAATTACGATTAGTACTCGACGAAGATAAAAATCTTTCTGCCGAGGCTGTTGATAAAGATTCCGGTTCGCATCAAGCCCTGCGAGTGTCATTAGAAACATTTGCGGATCAAGCATTTGATGATCTTGATTTTGATTTAAGTTCGGAAACGGCCGATGCCGATATCAATCTTTCCTCAACTAACATAAACACTGATGATAATTCCGGCACCCATGATGAATTTTCCACTGCGACTTTTTATACTGATGAAGACGATGAACAAGAAACTAAACCGAAACGCGGAATGCCGATTTGGCTTTTAATTCTCCTTATTTTGCTCGGTATTGCTGCATTAGTCTTGGGCATTCTGCTGCTGACAAAAAAGAGTCTTAGCGACGATAGCCGGCCGATGGCTGTGGAGCCTGGGGTAGCCGCGGTTATACCGGCTCAAAAGCCCCCCGCACAAGAACAACCTGCTCCAAATACGGCACCGTCATTGCCCGCAGACAAAGCGGTAACCGAACCGCCTGCTCCTCAACCGACAGGTGCCGCTCCAATAGAGCAGCCGGTACCGCCGCAGCCTGTTCAGCCGGAGCAACCGGTAAAACAAGAACAGCCTGTTCAGCAGACTAAACCAGCGGTAAAAGAACCGGCAGCTTCCGCATCAGGACAAAAAGCCGTCCGCTATAAGATCCGTTGGGGCGATACGCTTTGGGATTTATCGGAAACTTATTACCGTAATCCGTGGTTGTACACAAAGATTGCAAAGCATAACAAACTTAAAAATCCTGATTTAATCATTTCGGGAACTTATATTGAAATCCCTCCGCAGTAAGATACTACGCAACAAGCAAGAACGATTTTTTCGTTCTTGCTTGCTCCTTTTTTTTCAACTCCGTATTCCTTTTTTTGTCTTTTCCTCTTCATCGGTTCCGTCACAGCCTGTGCCGCAGATAGAAGTGCTGCTTTATTAAAAGACTTAAAAGCAGGAAATTACGGTTTTTTCTTAAAAGCAGACAAAGCAGCCTATCGCAGTATTAAAATGATGGGGCACGGCAGCGCCTATTATGTCGGTTTGCATCTGAAACGCGCAGGACACGAACAAGCTGCCCGTTTCTACTTTGACCTTGGAGAAAAGCTGTATGAGTCGCCGCTGAACCGTCTATGCCGGGAAGAATTGTACGAAACAGGTTCCCCTGCCGACCGTCTGCAGTCGATAGAAAAACGCTTGCAGGAACTTTCCAAAGCAACCGATACTTCCGTACAGAACGAAAAAGAACTGTCTGAAAAAGACCGTTTAACCCGCTTGAAAAACCTCCTTCTCTTGCAGATGGGTGCTTATGACCGCATCACACAATCGCCGGAAACGCTGTATCTTACCGGCCCGCTGACGACAGCACTTGCCGAAGCCTTTCCTCAATTCGGCAAGGATATGCCGCCGTTTTTACATAAGCTTGCCGAAATCCGTATCGCAGTTTTTAACAAACACTATACGGAAGCATGGGCATCTGTTCCGGATACTTTCAGGATGGAGAATGCCTTTGCAGATTTTACCTTTCCAAGTCTGCTCTCCGATATCGGCAAGGCAGGCGCCTATGGGACTGAGAACGCCGCCGAGGCAGCGGCTTTTTTTGAAGATTTTGCAATACGAATACAAAGCGGAGTCAATAAGAAGCTTTCCGGTACGGATATGCGCCGGTGCCTTTTTTATGCATCCTTTTATGAAGCCCGCTGCCGGGTAAAAATCGGCGGCGCAGAACAACAAGAACGCGCTATAAAACTTTTCTTACAGGCAGCTGAATTGGCTGACACCGATTCCAATCTTGATTCTGCATTGTGGTATTATTTGGATACCATAAAACTGCGGGGAATTCCCCGTTATCTAAAAGCACTGGCAGATACGGCGCCCCGCTGGAAAAAACCTGAATGGTATGCCGATTTGATACAATCATTACGGGCGCAGCTGACTGCGGCAAAGGATTGGAAACACTTAAAAACGCTCTATGATGTGCTGACAAAAACAAACTTGCCGGAGCAACAAGCCGCTGTTGCCTATACGCTTGCCTGCACCGATTCGCTCCCGCCGGATCAGACGGTACGGTTACTGCAAGAAGCATCCGGAGAGTCCCATGACTCGTTGTACTACAGGATTTTAGCCGCATATCGGCTCGGTGGGGCGCAGTTGTTACAAGATGTGTTCCAGTTCCCCAGTACACTCCCATCCGGTGCACAAACACAATCCGTCCGACGCCCGCAGACGCAAGCCGGTGAAACACAGCCTCAATCCGGCGGACAAGCGCAAACCAGCGAATTTTCCGTACAAGAGGCGCGGGCGTATATCGGTGGCTTGCTTCATTTCGGTTTATACGATATGGTCTACCCCCGCATTGTTGCCGTATATCCGGCGATTCCCGCCGAAGAGGCACTACAAATCGCCCGCGTATTGGCTGATGAGGGCAGCTATGCCAATTCAATACGGGTAATCCGCTTCTCGTTAAGAAATCAGGAAGATGCGGCAACAAAAGAACAGCTGGAGCTGCTGTACCCCCGTCCGTGGCACGAAATTGTCTCGAAATACGCCGCGGAATACCGGCTGCCGGAATATCTTTTATACGCGCTGATAAGAAGCGAAAGCTTTTTTCAACATCGGGTGGTATCCGGAGCGGGAGCCGTCGGTCTTACACAGCTGATGCCTGCTACGGCTGCGGATATCGCAAAGAAGTTAAAGGTTGCAGATTACAGCCTTACCGATCCCGAAATAAATATCAGATTCGGTGCATATTATCTTGCGGAAATGATCCGCCGATCCGATAACCGTATTATGCCTGCCTGCTTTGCGTACAATGCAGGCATATCACGCGTTCGCGGATGGCAAAAAAAAGCGCAAGGTCTATCGGCAGATCTCTTTTTGGAGAGTTTGGAATACGCTGAAACGCGGGATTACGGTCGAAAGATACTGTCCGCAGCAGCAATATACGGAGCACTCTATTATTCCGAAAAACCGGAGGATATTGTACTGCTCTTTTTCAAGGAACTATTATGACGGTTATACAAGCAATTTTTCTCGGCGCCGTTCAAGGCATTGCCGAATTTCTTCCTATTTCAAGCTCCGGCCATCTCGCCGTAGCAGAGTACTTTTTGGGGCATACCGATGTCCCCATCATTTTTGATATTCTACTGCATATCGCGACACTCGGAGCTGTCTGCATTGTGTTTTACAAACAGATATGGAGGCTTTTAACCGTACTCGGCCGCTTTATCATCAGAAAAAATACAATAGAAGACAGCGCAGACCTTAAACTAATTGCCGCGCTGCTTATTTCGACTGCCGTTACCGGCGTTATCGGTATCGTTCTGAAAGATATTGTGCAGGCAAAAAATATGCTGTTTATCGCGGTCTGTTTTATTATTACCGGTATCGTACTTTTAGTTTCAGTTAAAATTCAACCGAAAAAAACCGTTGCCGTGCCGTCTATGCTGCAAGCGGTGATTATCGGGGCTGCGCA
Source organism: Treponema sp. OMZ 838 (assembly GCF_000775995.1). Classification (NCBI taxonomy): domain Bacteria; kingdom Pseudomonadati; phylum Spirochaetota; class Spirochaetia; order Treponematales; family Treponemataceae; genus Treponema; species Treponema sp. OMZ 838. The sequence goes on from NZ_CP009227.1 coordinate 969,103, forward strand.
AGGTATCGGCGTACTGCCGGGTATTTCCCGCTCAGGCTCTACCATCGCAGCGGCGCTCTTAACCGGTGTAGACCGCGAAAAAGCCGGAGAGTATTCGTTTCTTCTTTCTATTCCGGCGATTCTTGCAGCGTTTATCTTTGAACTGAAATCAGCCGATACCATAAGCGGTTCTGTCGGCATCGCAGCGCTCGCCGCAGGAATGTTGACTGCCTTTATCGTAGGTTTTTTTGCATTGACCTTTTTGCTTAAATTGATACGGAAGGGAAAGATCGGGATATTTGCCTGCTATTTGATTCCTGCAGGAATTATATTATTCAGCGCAGTAGGCATCTTTCAATTCTAGGGGTGTTCAAAAGGAATGGGAGGGGAAATAACATTGATGGGAAACCGAGATCATCGATTTAGAATTTTAGCGGTCTTTTTAAGTATACTGTTTTTTTGTATCGGGATTGTCTTGACGCTCGGCATTTTTTTGCCGATTGCCGGACTAACTCAATCAAACTATGGATTGTTTGCCGTAGGACTGCGCGTATTTTCGGTATACGGTTTCTCTTCTTTTCTGATTCCGCTTCTCTTTTTATATGGAGCCGTATTATTGCTGATTCCCGGCTGGACGCGCGAATCTAAAGCGGTTCTGCTCGGCGTCCCGTTCTATTTTGTTACTGCCATCATCGGTGAGCGGCTTATCTACGCTTTTGCTCCATCGGTTTCCATTCCGCTTGTCCGGCAATTTGTAACCGTTTCAATCCTGATCTGTGCGCTGCTGCTTGTCTGCTTTGAAATCTTTTTAATGCTCATACTAAGCGAAAAGCTATCAAGCAAACACTTCTCTCTGAGCAACATTCCTACGGAAGATACCGTTTCCGAAAACGCTGAGCCGGATAGCAGCGATACTAAAGATGCAACGGTATCTTTTACGCCGCCGGTACCGGCAGCAGAAGCCTCACCGACGAATTCACCGGAAGAAAACAGTACTGAAGCTCCGACTTCTGCGGAAAATGATACGGACACAACATTCACAACTCCGATCAATACGTCCGGTACGGTTCAAGAACGACCGGAGGCAGCCCCTGTATCCGGCCCATCTACAGATACGGAGGAAACGGCGTTTAATCCGCTCTCGGCTGACAGTGCCGTTGAGCCCCTTAACGAAAATACTACCGATACGCTTGAGTACCGCTCCGAACATAATACATCAGTTGAAACCGGCATTCCGGATACTGAAAATATGCACAGCGGAACACCACAGAGTGAACCGATGCATTCTGCTCAAGCGGTAGATACTCTTGAGCCTAGGGATATGGAGGAAGATGATGAGCAGCCGCTCCCGCTGTCAACTCCATTATCAGCCGTTATGGATATGCAGGAAGAAGATACTGCCCGTCCGGTATTTGACCCTTCCGATCCGAACAACCTCTTTGCAAGCTTAGAAGAAATTACCGCTCCGGTTGAACGCATCAAACAGACCGGCCATTCCGAAGTACAGACCAATCCCTTGCTGCCGGAAGAAGACACGGCGGCTCCTATACCGCCGGAAGACGATGTACCGGCTGGAGCGGAAGAAGTCGCAGATACCATCGCTCAAATGGACATTATTCCCGAAGAAACAATTCCAGAACAACAATCGATAGCCGCGGCTTCTCAAACAGAAGCCGATTTTTCAGATACCAACAGCGCTGCTGAAACCGAAAGCGCCGCCGAGCCGGATATGCCGCTTGTTTTTGTAAACGGCGTACCGCTGCCGAATGAACGCTCAGACCTGCTCGACACAATGGTGGTGATCGACTCGGAAACGCACACAAACTCAAAAACTATGCAAGAAGAGCAATCCGTTTCATCGGAAACCGGCAGCATCACCCAAAACCGGACGGTAATGCAGGAGGAAACCGCGCCGGTTGCGCCGGTTGAAGAGCTCCAAGACGAAACGTTTGTATCCGATATCGATATCAATGAGGCAGATGTACCGGCTGAAAATATTTCGGAATCGGATATCGCCATTGACGGTTTGGATATACAGAATGAAGAAGATATCGATGACAGCGAGACTGATATCGGCGCCGAAGCCGCACAGGATACTGATGAGAAGTTGTTAGAAACCATCGAACAAACCGTACCGGTCATTCCGGCAAAACCGGCGCCTCCCCCTCCCCCGCGGAAAAAATATGCCATCCCGTTTGATCTTTTAACGAATTATCCTGACGGTGAATACTGGATTGTTGACGATGCGACACGGCGAGCAGCGTTGATGCTGAAATCGACCTTTAACGAATTTAAAATCGATGTATCCATCACCGGTATCCGTAAAGGGCCTGTCGTAACGATGTTTGAAATGCTGCCTTCGCCGGGTATCAAACTATCCAAGATTACCAATCTGCAGGACAATATCGCATTACGTCTCGCTGCCTCCAGCGTCCGTATCGTTGCGCCCATTCCGGGTAAACATGCCGTCGGCATCGAAGTTCCAAACAAAAAGCGTTCAATCGTCAGCTTTCGGGAACTGATAGAAACCGATTTGCCGGAAGCTGCTAAGATGGCCATTCCCGTTGCTCTCGGAAAAGACGTAACGGGCAATCCGCAAGTCCTTGACCTTGCACAGACCCCGCATCTGCTCATCGCCGGAGCAACCGGTTCGGGCAAATCGGTTTGCGTTAATTCGATCATTTTGTCGATTCTCTATAACCGCCGCCCCGATGAGGTAAAGCTGATTTTAGTCGACCCGAAAATTGTCGAGCTCAAGCTCTATAACGACATTGCCCATCTTTTAACCCCCGTTATTACCGAACCGAAGCGGGCGTTCCAAGCGTTACAATATGCGCTCTGCGAAATGGAGCGGCGCTATGCCTTGCTCGATAACATGGGCGTGCGCGACATAAAAACCTTCAATGCGAAAATAAAATTGGAGCGGATTGCAACGGAAACGCTGCCCTATATCGTCATCATCATTGATGAATTTGCGGATCTTATGGCAACATCCGGTAAGGAGCTTGAAGCCACGGTCGCACGCTTGTGTGCAATGAGCCGCGCAGTCGGTATTCATCTGGTGCTTGCAACGCAACGGCCGTCCATCGACGTCATCACCGGTTTGATTAAGGCAAATATTCCGAGCAGAATTGCTTTTATGGTTGCATCAAAAACCGATAGCCGAATCATCTTGGACGAGATGGGTGCGGAAAAACTGCTGGGAAAAGGCGATATGCTGTACGTAAGCGCCGCTCGTCCGTTCCCGACCCGTATGCAGGGAGCCTTTGTTTCCGAACAAGAAGTAGAGCGTGTTGTCGCCTGCGTGAAGGAATACTGCGAACCCGAATATATTGATGAAGAAATCTTTGTCGATGATGATGACGAGCCGTATGATAATGCTGTGTTCTCCGACGATAACGACCCGCTGTATGAGCAAGCATTGGAAATTGTTACCTTTGCAGGCAAAGCGTCTGCCTCCTATGTACAGCGCAAACTGAAAATCGGGTACAACCGCGCGGCTCGTCTTATCGAAGAGATGGAAGCTCGCGGTATTGTCGGCCCTGCAAACGGTTCAAAAGCCCGCGAGGTCATCAGACGAGTGTAGGGATGTTTAATAATCCCTTGTTAAACAAAAGAACGGACGCAATACGGTCTTCGGCCTTGTCGATCGGAAAAGTCTTCTTTGTGAAATGACTTCTCTTATATACGCCCGACCAGTATCATGGTTCGGGCGCGTTCGTTATAAGGGGAGCGGTCAAAGTCGCCGTATATTTCGACGGAAGTAAAACCGGCAGACAACATAAGCTGCCGTAATTCGGTTGCGGCATAGAGACGCTGCACAAAGGTGTGGTCTGCCTTGAGCCCGTCTTTTGTGTAGAGCTGCCAATGCGAGCGTAAGCCCTCCCAGGCGCCTTCTACCGTAAAATCAGTGAGTACGGTATACCCTGCCCGCTCAAACCATTCTCCCGCAGTAAAATCCCGCACGGCTATTTCCCGCCCTACCATTTCGAGGATAAAACAGCCGCCTTTTTTTAAGGATTGCGCAATATTGCGGATAATGAGAGCATCTTCTTCAATCGTTTTGCAATAGCCGAAACTGGTATACATATTGACTGCAATATCGAAGGCGGCTGGGCGTACAAACTCCCGTAAATCCGCTTGCACCCATTCGACAGTTACATTTTCTGCAGCAGCAGCCTCTGCCGCGGCATCTAAAAACGGCTTGATAAGATCGACACCGGTAACCTGCGCCCCAAGAACGGCAAGTTCAACGGTAATACGGCCTAAACCGCACCCTGCATCAAAAATTTTTAATTTCTGCGGCGGGTGACCTGCTCCGGCAAGTGTAAAAATACCTTTAGCAACGGCGGAAGCCTCTTTCCATCGCGAAGCGTCAAACATGATAGGTGCATACTGTACCCAAAAAGCTTCATTTTCAAACCAATCGTTCATATTGATCCTCACGCGCCTCTGCTTCAGACTCACACCGCCGCTTGCGCACTATTGCGGATTGGTATCCGTACCCGTTTGTAAGAACGAATCTAAACCGGAATTCCGATTCACACTGCCGTCGGCAATCAATTTTTGTTTCAGCACATTTGCCCGATGATTTTCAGGATCAAGTTTCAGCGCCCGATTCAACAGCGCAATTGCTTCCGGCATCCCATTGCGTTCGGCATATATCCGCGCGGCTTCGTAGAGCATCTTACTCTGTGAGCGTTTATCGGAAAGGAGCTCCGCGGCGCGGGAGAAATACTTAATCGCCATATCAGGTTCATTGCGGGCATCATAGATATAGGCTTGGTCAACCGTGGCAGGAATTTTATAGCGGCTCTCCGTTTCCACCTCGGCAAAATGCTTTAGCGCCGCAGTCGAATATCCTTGCACCGCACGCCGGATACCGTTGTAGAATACATCTTCATCATGATTATCAGCCTTATCAATTCCGAAACAAGCGTTAAAATCACCTGAAGAAGCAAAGTACCAGCGTGCATACGCCTTGACCAACGGATTGTGGGGATGTGCTTCCAGAATTTTCCACATTTCTCCGTTTCCCTGTGTATAGTTTTTCGGCTGGACATAGCGGTATCGAAAGTCTTCCAGCAGGAACCGTATATCCTCACTATCGGCCGCCATTGCCCCCTCAAGCACTTGCTCCGCAGAAAGCGTAAAAGCCGAAGAAACAAACAAGTTTTTTTCCATCTCTAACGAGAAAAAATCTTTGCTTTGCAGATACTCATCCAACGGATTGTTTTGATTATGTACTGCATTAATAGCGGAACAAGCACGGACATACTGTGCAACAGCCGGATAATATCCCGGATTTTGCGAAATACAATCAATCAATACTTCGGCTTTTTCTTCTTCCGTAGCGGCAGTCATCGCTAAGTTATAAAATACTTCGCTTGAGGAATCCGTATAACGATCAACATATATGTGCCAAAAACCGCGTGCCTGCTCCATATCACCAAGTCCTGCACTTGCATCGGCAGCAAGCAAAAGGTGACGGCGGGCGTATTCAAAAGCTTTAGGATTATTTTCAGGAATACCTGCCATGTCGGCATACGCGAGCGAGTAGACTAAATCATCCAGTACCGGCTGGAAGTTTCCCATATCATAAGCCAAACATGACCAAAAATAGGGGGAACGCAGCGCTTCTTCTTTGGCGATCCGGGAACGGAGCGCGGCGGCTTGTGCAATGTCGCCTTGATGAGCAAGCATTACGGCAGCATTCTCCAAGAAAATATGTTCGCCCGTAAGCCGAAATCCCTCTTGCCAAAATGAAACGGGTGTCCGATACGTTCGTTTTGCCTTATCCGCAAGGATAAGCGCCTCCGTCCCAATACCGGTATAAGAAGTGCCGAGCAAAGATTCAGCAGCCGCGGCCGCATCTTCTATCCGATCTTCCCGTATCAGTGTATGAGTAAGAGCCGCTTTCAGCATCGGATCATCGGGATATTTTTTCAGACCTGCCTGAATTGATTGTAAGGCTTGTACGGGACTATGCAGCCGCAATTCCCGTTTTGCAATGCTTAAATACTGAATAGGAATCTGTGCTTTTTTACGTAATGCACGTAAGCTATTTAGAGCTTTTTGAGTGTTGCCTTCTTGCACAACACCGTCAATGACATTCAGTTTTTGTTGAAAAAGCTCATTTTTATCTGTTTTTGAACATGCTGCGGCAATGGCGCAGAGGAAAAGACTTCCTATAAGAAAGAGATTAGTTTTTGTCCTTTTCATAAGAGCAGTCTAAACACTCTCGTTTGATACTGTCAAGTACTGCGTTTACAAACTTGAAGGAATCATCGGTACCATACGTGCGGGCTATGGAGACTGCTTCGTTAATCACTATTCTGGGATCGGTATCTTGTTGGAAGAGAAGCGAATAAGTACCAAGCCGAAGAATCGCTTTGTCAACCAATTTAAGCCGATTAAAATCCCAGTTTTCCAAGTTTTTGGTAATGAGGCTATCGATTTTATTGATATGCTCAACAGTACCTAAAAAAAGAAGCTGCGAAAATAAAAAATCTTCGTCATGCACCTCTTTACCGGTACGTTCCTCCCAGGGAAAGAGCAATAAATCATCAGGAGGCAATGATCCTGCATCCCAGGCAAATAACGCCTGAAACGCCAGGATCCTCCCGCGTCGTCTTCCGATCGCCATTTTTTACCACGAAAGCGTTTTTTCGAGATCGGAGCCGGTTTTGAATATGACGAAATTATCAGGTTTACGGAGATCATTGGTTACCGAAACCAACGCATCGTTAAGCGCTTCATTTTGACGCTGCATGATCACCATCTGTTTTATATATTCGTAGAGACTGACATTCCCGCCGGGTTGTACGACATCACTTAAACCGAGTATTTTCGCATCTTTTTTCTCCAGAACAACAAAGCACTGGTAATTAACACCCGTTTCGGTTATCGGAGACACCTCGCCTACTTTCATGTTAAAAATCTTGAGAAGTTCTTCCATCGGAATACCGAGCTGTTCGGCTGCCAATGCGGTTTTACTGACAAACATTTCTCCAGCTTGATAAGCTGAATTCTTTTCCTGCGATTTTGTACGGATATCAGCCGTTGCCTTCGGGTTTGCCGTCAGCTTTTTCTGAATATCTTTTATCGTTTTTTCCGCAGTACTTGCTTTGTCGCCTTTCGGGGCTACCACAAGGAAAAGCTGTACTGTGTCAGGCTGCACGAAAGACTGTTTATTTACCTCATAATACGAACGGATTTGATCATCGCTCGGACTGGGAATCGATTGCAGCTCTTTTTGTTTTTTCTGCATCACATATCTTTGCGCAGTCAGTTGGGTTCGTAAAAAGCTCTTAAACTCAGCAAGGGTCATACCGTTTTGTGCTTTCATATATTCGTCAAGCGACATATTCGTTTTTTCTTTAATAAGTTTCGCAAAATCCGCTTCGGATACCTGCTGACCCAATTGATTGGATACGTATTCGGTGAAGTAATTGTTTACTTCCGAATCCATGATTTTTATCCCGTCTTTTTCAGCCGCTTGGACGATCAACCGTTCATTGATAAGACCATCCAGCGTTTGCTGCCGTTCCGGAACGGTCATCTTCCGTCCGATTTCCTTTTCTAAGGCTGAAACACGGGTTTTAAGCTGACCAAGCGTAATAGGTGTCCGACCACTGAGTTTCACCTCTGCAATAGGCAGCAGATTAGTTTGGGCAAAAACGCCGCTTATAGACAAACTTAATACAATAAACAATGTAATTACAGGTTTTTTCATCATATCCTCTTCAGGTTTTTGATATTAGTAAACAACCGAACCGCCAGTAAGTTACTTACAGATCCCGTGTGTCCTATTTTGTAAGCACCGCACGGATACGTCTAATCCCGGCCGATGACGATTGTTCTTTCTGGATTACAAACCGGCCGAGTACTCCTGTGTGTTCTACGTGAGGGCCGCCGCATACTTCTTTGGAAAAGTTCCCGATGGAGTATACTTTGACGGTATCTTCGTATTTTTCACCGAAGAGCGCCATCGCACCGGATTGTTTTGCTTCTTCAAGCGACATTATTTCCATAGTAACCGGTAAATCAGCTTGGATCTGCTCGTTGACAATGCGCTCAACTTCCGCCTTTTCTTCGGCAGTCATTGGTTGCGGATGAGAAAAGTCGAAGCGGAGCCGTTCTACCGTAATATTAGACCCTTTCTGTTCAACATGATCACCAAGAACCATTCGCAGCGCCTTATGCAAAAGATGCGTTGCCGTATGATATGCAGTGGTTTGCTCGGAATGATCGGCTAAACCGCCCTTAAAAATTTGCTCACTGCCCGCACGGGATAGTTCTTGATGCTTCTTAAAGGCCTCTTCAAATTCCGCTTTGTCAACGGTTAACCCCGATTCCCGCGCAAGCTCTTCGGTAAGCTCGATGGGAAAGCCGTACGTATCGTAGAGTTTAAAGGCAAGCCTGCCCGGGATAATTTTTTTAGCATTCTTTAACAGGTTCGGCTTCATTTTTTCATATTCCGCCTCGCCTTTTTTCAACGTTTCGAGGAAGCGTTTTTCTTCCGCCTCAAGCTCGGCAGTGATGACCGCTTCTTTTTCTTTTAATTCGGGATATGCGCCCTTGTACTGCTCAATGAACACCTTTGCCGGAGTTGCCAAAAAAGTACCTTCGATACCGAGTTTCCTGCCGTGGCGAACAGCCCGTCTGATAATACGGCGGAGTACATACCCTGCTCCGATATTGGACGGCAGCACCGCTTTCGGGTCTCCCAAGATAACGGTAGCGGCTCGCGTATGATCGCAAATGATACGGACGGATACATCTTTTTCAGCATCGCTGCCGTATTGGTAGCCGGTTATCTTTTCGATTGCGGCAATCAGCGGGGTAAAAATCTCGGTTTCGTACACGGATTTCTTGCCTTGCAGCATCGCAACGGTACGTTCAATCCCCATACCGGTATCGACACAGTGCCGCTCCAGCGTGTGATACGAACCGTCTTGTTCCTTGCGATACTGCATAAAAACATCGTTCCATATTTCGACGTATTTACCGCAGCTGCAACCCGGACGGCATTCGGCGCCGCACGCAGGCTTTCCCGTGTCGATGAACATTTCGGTGTCGGGACCGCACGGACCTGTTTCTCCTGCGGGACCCCACCAGTTATCCTCGCGGGGCAAAAAGTGAATCCGTTCTTTCGGGATACCGTGCTTTTCCCAAATCTCCGCCGATTCGGTGTCGCGCGGCACTTTGTCATCTCCTGCAAAGACCGTTACCGAAAGGAGATCGATCGGGATATTAAGGTACTGCGGACTGGTTAAAAATTCAAAACTAAACCCGATTGCTTCTTTCTTAAAATAGTCGCCGAGCGACCAGTTTCCCAACATTTCAAAAAAGGTAAGGTGAGAAGCATCGCCCACCGCGTCAATATCTCCGGTACGGATACACTTTTGATAGTCTGTTAAACGGTTTCCGGCAGGATGCGGTTCGCCCATCAAATAGGGAACAAGCGGGTGCATACCTGCGGTGGTAAACAATACGGTAGGATCATTTTCCGGAATTACCGACTTACCGGAAATTTCCACATGATTTTTGCTTTTAAAAAAATGCAATATACTTGGAACGAAGTTCGTCTGCTGTAATGTGTTTATTCATATCGTACCATAGTAAGAAAAGCGATTGAGCCTGTCAACTGTACTTTTGAAAATATGCATACCGTCTACGGCGTTGCTACACAAAAATAAATGCTCGACGTACAACAAGTACGCCTCCACTTTATTTTTGTTCGCGCCTTGTATCCGGTATCACTATTTTCAAAAGCGCTGGCTATGCAGAACGGACACGGATGTCCGGGGCTTTACACAGCAGCGAAAAAAGACGGTGGCAGTTCCGGTGCACAATTTCGCATAAGTGTTCTACCGAACACTGCCGGTATTTACTTGCAGCTTGATAGGTATATGGAATATTCAACGGGGTGTTTACCGCCCGTCTAACCGGTTGAGGGGCGAGGTACGGGGCATCCGTCTCCAATAGTAGTTTATCGTCAGGCACCATGCGTACCAGTTCCGCTATTTCAGAAGCCGTTTCCGCATTGTCAGTGTATGTGATGGTACCCGGAAATGAAAGATACCAGCCCCGCTCTAAAAAAGCTTCGGCTTCCTTCTTCCCGTACGAGAAACAGTGAATGACACCTCGATGCCAGCCTACTTCGTCGATACAACGGAGCGTCGGTTCAAAACCGTCGCGTGAATGAATAATCACAGCCAATCCGTACCGTTTGGCAAGGGCAAGCTGTTCTTTAAACAGCGTTTCTTCACCGGCGAGATTACCGGTTCCCGTACCGGTTGCTCCGGCATGGTTCCAATACCGGTCTATACCGCATTCTCCGACTGCCGTATACAACTGCCCGCTTTTGAGAATCGCTTGAATATCGGCTTCAAGCTTTTGCAATGCCTCTACCTGATGTTCAATAGCGGCACGCCCCGGCCACAATCCCGCAGAAAAATGGATAAAATCGGGTATAGAGCCGTCTTTGCCGCAAGCTGCCACAACGGTGTTATACCGTGGCGTAAAATCTCCGGCATCGGTTCCGATATCCATTATAAAAGGATACCCTTCTTCCTGCATCGCTTTCAGTATCAGCGGAAAGTGTGCCGTTTTTTGAGAAATATGATGTAAATGACAATGAGAGTCTGTAAACAATCTTGACCGCCTCTATAATTTCCGGTATAGTATATCATCTTTGCCGGAGTGGTGGAATTGGTAGACACCAGGGACTTAAAATCCCTTGACTGGTAACGGTCGTACGAGTTCAAGTCTCGTCTCCGGCAGGTTCTTACATCTCCTACCTTATTTATACACAATGTTTATATAGTCTCCCGTATCATAAAGCTTTAGGCTCAATAGAGCATATTCCCCGTTAATTCCTTAAAAATGCTTTCCTCTTTTGCACTTAATTTTTTTTCTTGTTTTCCGATATTGTCTATATGAAGCTATGGGAGGATCTTATGAGAAAATACCATGTACTGTCGGCTCTGGTGGCGGCATTGTTGTTATTGCCCCTTGGAGCGGAAGAATTACTCACAGCAGAAACTTATGCATCTTATTACGGAGAGGCTTTTAACGGCCGGCCGACGTCAAGCGGCGAAATTTTCGATATGAATGCCTATACGGCAGCCCACAAAACACTGCCGTTCGGAACTTTTCTTGAAGTAACAAATCTTGAAAATGGGAAAAAAGTGGTGGTACGCGTAAATGACCGCGGCCCATTCGTCCCAAACCGCGAGATAGATTTATCAAAAGCTGCCGCTAAATCGTTGGGAATGATTAGCCGCGGTATCACACGGGTTTCGATTAAAAAGGTTGATTCGCTTGATCATGCAGCACTCGTTGCGACAACTGATGTTTACAGCGACACACCGGCAAAATCTGCACAAAAAGAAACGCCTCTCGCCTCAGGTACGCAGCCTGAAGTAGTGCCTGTTCAGAAGGAGGCGGTGTCCGACATACCTGCTAAAGGTTCCGGGACAGCAGCAGAAGCGCAAACGGCACCGTCTAAAGTAACACAAGCACAAGCATCGCAGCCTAACACAACACAAAGACAACCGGCACCTGTAGATAAACAAACAGCAAAGCCCGACACCGTCAAAGGTGTTGCAAACCGTTCAGCTTCCGCACAACCGGAACAAGCTCCGGCTCCGGTTTATTCACAAGGTACTTCAGGCGTGTTGTGGAGAATTCAGCTGGGCGCTTTTGCACGGGAAGAAAATGCGCTGCGGCTTGTTGTCCAACTGAGAAAAGCAGGATTCGACCCTGCGTATGAGCGTACTGAAAAATCGGTACGGGTTGTTCTTCCGGGCATACAGCCTGACGATCTTGAAAAAGTAAAAGAAGCACTGGCAAATCATTCCTTCACCGACTACGTAATCAGACAGGAAAGCTGGTAAGCCGGTTTTTTTATCAAAGTAAATGTATTAGATAAATCGACAACTCCGAGACGCAAGGTGCAGGGGTTGTCGATTGCTATATGCTATACCTATCATTAGTGATGAGTGTTGCATCATTTCTTCTTGCTAATATGGCATAATACATCTATTACTTGTTGCGCTATAGTTCTATTTTCGGCTTTTGCAACGTATGAAATTTTTCTATAAATATCTTCAGGACATTCTCTGACTTGCAATAAAGGCATACCCCCCCTCATTGCATACAACTTACAGCCATTTGTATGTTATATCAAGTAATTGCGGGCTTTGTTTATTTCTTTAAATTCTCCACACGGCAACTTGTTCATACAGGGAATGTTTTTGTCTGATTTATTTAATTCCTTTAATCTTTCATTTAAACATATCTCATGTTTAATGCCATCTACAACTTCAGTTTTGCAATATTTGCAATTATTCATAGATTCTTCCTCCTAAGTATAAAAAAATTTCCCTTAGTTCAGTAAGCACTGAACTAAATTTTATAAGAAAAATATATTGGATGATTATTTCTTGCAACACAAACACACCAGAAGCGATATTTACCCAACATCCGTTTAAAATACCAACCCTCGTCATGTTTCTGTTAAGCTGTACCCAAAATCCGAAGCAATAGATTCCCTTGCGGTTTAATTCGAGAATACAGCCATATTACGACTATTGCGCATTAAAATCGAACACGTAGATGTTCTGATAATAATAAAGCTTACCATCGTCCCACCAGTACAGGTCGCCGTTTTGCAGCGGAGCGATTTCGTATACAACAACGGCATTTTTAAAATTGCTGCCGGTCGAGTACGGATGTTTGCGCTGCTGCTGGTAAAACAGATTGACCAGCGTATTGCCGTTTGCGCCGTCGTTTTGGGTTTCCGATTGCGGGAACCACATGCGGTATGACTGGTCGTATGCAAGTTTGATGTTTGCCGAATGTATGACAAAACTGAAATAATCGGGCATATTGGAGGTGTCAATTTGCTCACCTTTCCCGAATGTACCGGTTTTACCGGATATTTTTCCTCGTCTTGCAGTTATAATGTAAGTTTCTGATGAATCACCAACATTAGTTTCTAAACTATTCAGATACTCTGCCTGCCGCTTCTGCTCGTTTGCGCGGCGTTCAATATACAGGCAGTTTAGGCGGGTTCCGGCATACACTGCTTTAACCGACTGTCCGTTATAGGTATAGTACTTGTAATTGTCATGATCGAGCCGTGCCATATCAATGGTCGGTACCGCCGCCTCTACAATCCCTTTCCAAAAACTGATACATCCGTTCAACGTTAAACCCAATGCCGCAAGTGCTGCCATCATCATCCATTTTTTCAGCGTTTTCATGTGTGCTATGCTCCTTTGTGTAAAAATTTTATGGCGTTTTAGTATAATTATTTCTTTCCTACCTTCGCTTATTCTGCAATTCACGGATTTTTTCGTTTAGTCCTTTCTGACCGGGAATTCTGATTGTCGGACCGATTTTTACTGCAAAATTCATACTGATAGGATGGAACATTGATGCCCTCAGAAAGAATGCGGAAGCACTATCAACAGGCATTTCAGAAGAAGTAATGAAGGAACCTATACCAAATGTCCCCATACCGGAAATGCTGATCCCGACGCTGCGGGTAAAATAATATTTAATATCCAAATCGATCGGTACGGTAAAAGAGATAAATGATGACTTGCCGAATATGCTGGCAGAAAGCCCGATGCCACCGGCGGGTGTCAGATAAAAATCTTTTACATTAAAGGTATAGCCGATGAGTAGATGTGCAGATAAAACCGATGAAAAGGCCGTATACGGTTCTCCCCATTGCGCACGAGAAGTGTTCTTTTCGGTTATTTTACCGCCTATTGCCCAATCTGCACCTATCATATATGACCAGCGGGTGGGAGGCCGTGCAACTTGCAACCAGTTTATACCGAATGTAAATTGATCTGATTTTCGAGCGGTGGTATCGACTCCATAGTAAGAATAATTGTAGCCTATAGAAGGCGTAAGCAAGAGAACGCTATTACCGGTTAATAAATCCGGCATCGGATAATTGCTTCTCATTTCCCAATTAGGGAGATGTCCGTTTTTGACAACATAGTTAAACAGCTCCATATTGGCAGGGCTGACAAAGCGTCCTTCTTTGCCATATGCGTTCCATTCATCAATATCCATAACTATATTATCAGGATGTGTATTGATCCGTTTTATAAAAAGCCCATTTTCAGAAAGCTCCCAACCGTGCTGTGCAACAAAATACACAGTTCCTTCTCCGCTTTGCGGTTCAACATCAACGGCATGACCGCGGACATTCAGTTGATTATATGCATGGCGCAAAGTAGGATTACCGACCAGCTTACAGTCAATGTTATAATACTTACACAGCGCATAAAAAAGGAGGGCATAGTCCTGACAGTCCACGAATTTATCGGAGTTCATGTTATTGACAGTTTTGACTGTACGGAAATACTGCGCTGCTTGCGGATCATTTGTACCGGAGGGATTATTGTACTCGAGCACTTCGGCAATATATGGGAGAATTTTATCTTCTATAATATTATGCTCTTTTATTACTTTCGGACTATCAATAAGAAAAGCTCCGCGTCTATCCACGGTCATACAAGAAACTGCCAAAAAGCAATATATCACTACGAATGCAGACATCATTATCCTTGTTTTAAGTGTTTTCATGTATGTGGTTATGCTCCTTTGTGTAAAAATTTTACGGCATTTTTATTACCTGAGATTATTAAGCCAGTAGCGGCTTATCATGACCTGTACATATTGCCCGTTCCGAGTGCGGGTTATAAAAGAAAAGATATTCGGATCATCCTCATTGTATGCCCATGCATATTTATGCTGTTTAATTATTTCTCGCGTTTCAATACGTACCCAGCCGGGCGGTACGATAGTACAAGTAATACCGCTGCTTATTCCCATTTGCAAAAGTGCCTCTTTTTCAATTTCCGAAAGTTCTATAAACCATTGAGGAAATGGCGGCGGCATCCAGTTACTTTTAGTTCCTTGACCATACCCAGTTGCACAAAAAACAGTCAGCGCGACAAATATTGACAGTAATATTTTTTTCATATTTTTCTCCTTTCAGAATACTTTCTTCCATAACTACCCCCCCCCCCCAAAAAAAAAAAAACGTACAAGAGGAAAATTCAAGATAGGCAGGGCAAATATAACGGAAATACTTAAAGCAGACGTATTCTTTCTATATGAAATTTCGGAGGTGTAAGGGGAGCAGCAGTAAGGTTAGCGAGAAAGTTTGATTCCTTGACAATTATTACGTGTATTATTATATTTTATACGTAGGAGAAGGCTATGCAAAAAAAACTGACACTTAATATCGATGATGAACTCATTAACTTCGCTCATACATATTCCCGTCAAAACGGTTTATCCATTTCGAAGCTATTTGAACAGTATTTAAGCAAATTAAAAACAAATAATCAAACACAGCCGCTCCAGTCAAAAGTGCAGGCTTTATACGGAATCTTTCATAACTCACCCATTCCGGATAAAAACGAATTAAGGCAAATATTCAATGAAAAAAGTACTCATTGATTTAAATATCATTCTTGATTTTTTAAACAAACAAAATTTTCATCAAGAAGCGGCGCGACTCATTAATATGTGCGCTGAAAGTGTATTAACGGGGTACATTTGTGCACATGAAGTTACAACATTATCATATTTTTTATTCAAAGAACAAAAAGATAAGAATAAAGTAGTAACTACTATTTCAACATTGTTTGATATTTTTCAGATTATTCCAATTGATGAAACAATACTGAAAGCTTCATTACTATCACCAATAACGGATTATGAAGACGCAGTAATCGAAGTCAGTGCCGTTAAATTCAATATTGATTATATACTTTCCCGTAATATTTCCGATTTTAAATTATCACGCATTCCGACATACACACCTGAACAGTTCTTTTTATTGTGATAGGGAATGGATATGCCAGCACCGTCTATTCCCGAAATGCAACTTCCAAGTGTCTTTTTTCTTTTACACAATCCTTTAGATAATAATTAATTATATTCTGATACGGCATACCTGTTTCCTCTGCCATATTTTTAAAATAATTATTAATTTGTACCTCTATTCACCTCAACTCTAAACAGTCGCTCAGCGAAACGGTTGACGCAGGCAGCTGCCTCATGTTTATCGGAAACGGGAGCGGGATGCTTATAGCGGAAATAGATACTGCCGTCTTGGCCGATAAGACTGAGCCGGATGCTGCTTTCGGTACAGACTGCCGTGACGGAAAACGGCGCGTGTGCGGAAACCGTAAATAACGATTTGTTTAAAGCGGCTGCAAGGCGTTTCTCGGTTCGTTTGCTAAAGCGTTCGTCTGCATCGGTACAGGTCAGCGTAACCGGCAGCCGTATCCAATGTTCGGGAAAGCAGGCGGGATTACTTTGCAGCAGCTCTTGATAGAGCGCTGTTTTCAGTTCAGTGTTTCTTGTGCAGAGTATCAGCGCCGCAGCAGCTTGTTCCCGCAGTTCTTTCTCCCACACCGGGTCGAGGGCAACCAATGCTTCCCGCAGCAGTTGTTCATCGCGGAGCAGGATACCTTTTTCGGCAATGTATGACGGACGCGCCTGCGGAATAACCGACGTTTCCAGCGCCTCCGCACGGCGTAAATACCGCCGCGCCTTAAACGGTACCGACTGAAATGCTCGATAATAGAAGCTGTTTTTATACAAACCGTGCGTATTGCCGTCCGTATCCGCTATCGTGTATTCCTTTGCCAATTTCAAATTATGGATACTAAAAGCTGCTCGATAATATCGAATCAAAGCGGAATACTTTGTAAGATTTTTAGACCGAACAAAAAAATCCTTGGCGCTTTCAGGTATCCGCATCTTTTCCGCCGCATATTTTTTTTCGTATAACGTCTGATACAGGCCGTACAGCTCAGTATAAAACTGCGCGGTACTCATCCCGAAGTTCGCAATCCACGAATAGTCGGTAACCCGCTCGATCTGTGTAATATAGCGTTCCGCTTGCTCCCAATGCCCCATCCGCAGATAGATTTTTGCAAGATTGATCAGCGGCAGCGGCGTATAATTATCTTTTGTCGATTGCGCATAATAGGCAATCGCGCGGTCAAAATTATTTTTCCGCTCTTCAAGCTCTCCGAGAATCAAATATCCCGATGAGCGTGAAAAATAGTCGGAAGCATTGCGGGCATCTTCTTCAGCTTGATCAAAATGATAGAATTCGGTTTCCAAGATCGCCTTGTTGTAGGAATACACCGAGGCCGAGTACAGCGAATCGTTTTGCAGTGCGAGTTCAATGCCCTTCCGGTAATAGAGCGCCGCATTCCGATAGTCGAAGAGTTCGCCGTACAAATTTCCGAGCGCGTTCGCAATACAGCCGTCATCGCCGTAGCTGCTGCGGGCATCGAGCATCGCTTTAATCCCCTCATCGGTTCGGTGTGTTTTAAAACAGAGCCATCCGTATGTTGACCATCCGAAAATATCGGTAGGATTATACGAAAGATATTCGTGCAAAAGACCGCGCGCCTCTTCTGCTTTATTCAATGACGCTGCTGCACTCGCTGCACCGTACAGGAGTTTGATGTTGTATCGGTTGATACGCAGGCCTTCGGTAAAGCGGCGGTATGCCGGTTCATACAGTCCGTTGCTAAAATACATATCGCCGAGCTTGAGTTGGAAAAGCTCATTTGCCGGGTATCGTGCGATACCTTCTTCGAGCAACGCAGCAGCGGTATCCCAGTTTTCCGCTTGCACCGCCGCGTCCGCTTTTTGCAGCAGCTCATCAGCGTTCGATGTGCTTGATGCAGAGAAAAGATGTAATGGTAATAGAAACAAAAACACCACGAGGAGCAGCCCGTTACCGCGTTTACCATCAGCCTGTGTTCTGTGCATATCAACCTTATCATCTCGCTTATTCTGCTGTGTGCCCATATCGTTCGGAATGTCGTGTGTATCGGTCTGCCAATTTTTTCGGTATTGTGCTTTCATTTGCCGTCCCTCCGACTTCGATTCCAAGCGTTTTTTCCTTGCTTTTTCTCCAAGCGGTAGAGCTGCTTTGCAGTCGCAACATCTTCGTCGGTACAGGACGGCGCAAACTTTGCTTTTTGAGTGAGTGCGTAAAAGGCATCGCTCGGATGCTTGTGCAGCCGTTTCAGCGTGAGAATGATTTTCCGGTTATTCCGTGAATACCTGATAATCAGATACGGATAGGCACGGAAGGCGCCGTACAAGAGAATCACAACGAGCACAGCAATGCAGAATAGTATTCCGCGGTGTATTTTAAAGAACTGCGAAACACGTTGAGCAACGGTTTGGGCTTCTGCCGCCGAAAGCGTTCCGCCGTGCCTGATACGGAGCGCCGAGCGGTTTAATAGGATTTCGTCGAGGAGCTGCGTAAATTGATCCCCGCCTGCCTGAAAAGAAAAATCGAGCGATTCACCGTCCGCAAGCTGTTCGGTGGTCGGGTCTATGTCCACCCAGCCGAGATACGGGAAAAAGACTTCCACCCACGCATGAGCCATATTCGCCCGTACCGGATAATAATTGAGGATGCCCGATTCAGGCTGTAGAAAAAAACCGGCAGCGAGCCGCGCAGGGATGCCGAGACTGCGGAGCATGAGGCAGTACGCAAAGGCGAAGTACGAGCAATAACCTTTTTTCGATTCGGTTACAAAATACCGGAGCTGATCGCCGTCGGGAGCCTGCCCGGGACGAAGCGAATACCGATACTCGCCCTCGCGGAAATATTCGAGCAAGGCGTAGACCTTATCATAGTAGAGCGCAAAGGGGGCGGTAATCGATTCCGCGATAGGAAAGAGCAGCGCCTTTGTGCCGGAATCTACGGACGTATAAAAACGCAAGGCTTCCGCCGAAAGCCCCTCAGCCGGATTTCCCGACGGAGGCTCCGCCGTAATAAGGTCGAGCGGCACACCGTGCAGCACCTCGCTTTCCACCTTGTAAGCGCCTTTAAAGCTCACCGTGTCCCAAACCGTATACGGCGTTACCGACAGCGGATAATCGAGCGCGACCAGGGAGTTGGGATCAAGGTTGACGGTAAATATTTCCTGACTGACCCGCTCGCGGCACAGGAAAGATTGATGCGGAAGTTCCGCCGGTTGCTGAGTAATCCGCAGCGGCTGCTCCGGTTCGCCGGGCGCCGACTTTTCATAAAATCCTTTTTGCGGACTCCAGCCCGACAAGTACATACGGCGGAACAAGTGTGAATCATATTCCTGATCAACATGCACCACCATCACCAGATTGGTGTTCATTTTTACTTCATCCTGCAACTGCAAAAACTGAGAAAAATCAAACTCGAAAAGCTTTTGTTCGAGCAGTCCGCCGTTATTGCCGACGGAGCCTTTATTAAATGTCCTGATGAGGAGCGCAAGTAAAACCGCCGTTAACCCGATAAAGATGAGTGCAAACGTTGCGAACCGTCTACGTTTTAAAAACGGAATGCAGAGCAAGGCTGTTTGAAGCAGCATGAAAACACCGGCAAAGCCCGCCGCAAAGAGCGGATTGGAAAAAGCTGTCAGACGATAGTGCTGCTGTGGAAAAAACAGCAGGGAGAACACGAGAATAGCAGTAAGCGGTTCATAACGCCGCCACCGCTCGGTAGAAATGAACAGCGCTGTTGAGGTAACGCTGATGAAGGCGGTTAGCGCAAGTAAGCCGAATATCAGCTTGATGCGCAAAAAGAGGGTGTCCGCAATAAGCTGCGGTATCAACGCGAGCAAGCCGAGAACACATACAGGGATAAGCAGCGCAGCGGAAAAGCCGATAATCACTGCCGCTTCCGCACGAATTCTCTTTCTATGCAGAAAGTGAATTACCGCCGTGCAGCAAAGCCCCCATACCGGCAGCGCCGCTGCGGGCAGAATACCGGCAAGATAGCGGTACGGTACCGAAAGGAGCAGCAGGAGTGAACATACACGGAGCACGACGGCAGGTTTAGAGTAGTTCTGCATGGCAATTTCCTGCGGTAAAGATACGGAGTTCCCGTTCGGCAGCTTCCTGCACCTTTCGATAAAAAGCATCCTGCCGTGCGGAAGCGGTGGAAGCATACAGCAGCCGGTGTATGTACGTCTTGCTTAAAGTACGATGCCGTAGCTCATCGGCCTGCATAAAGTCTTCCGATGCCGGTGGCGCGGCAAGACAAAAAAACGTTTCAACGTTGGTTATACCTTCTGCACGCGGCGGGCGAAACGGCGCAGAGGCTGCATTGCGAGGGACGCCACCGGTCGGCATATAACAGTATAACAATCCCCCGCCGTCCGGTACTGCATTAAAGACTTCCGCCGCGTCGGGAAGCGCTTCCGGTGAAGCACGGAGCGCCGGTATGGCTAGCAGATTTTGTATCTGCGCAGCAGCAGCGGACGCTTCTTCCGTTATTTCGTACCGCTGCAAGGACTGCTGCGGATAATCATATAATAGAAGAGAGCATTGGATTCCGGCATTGAGCAGCTCTATAATCACGCCGGAAAGACGGCCGATAAAGGCGTTAAAAATGGAGGCAACCCAAGCCCGTTCTTTTTTTTCACGTACACCGGCTCTTCTATATATATCGTTAAGCGCTTAACCGGCGGCGGTTCAAAAGCGCCAAGCTTTATGGAAAGCGTATTGGTGTGTGCATAGAGCTTCCAGTGAATTTTCCGCGGATCGTCGCTGGGAAAATACGGACGGGATTCATAGAGTTCATTCGTGCGCTCTTGCGACGGAAGGTCGTTTACGGCACGGGAACGAAGACCGGGAAATACCGTTTTTTGCGGCGGAAGCACCGGCTGTACTACGATGTAGGGCACGGACAGACAAGGCGGCTGTGTATACGCCGCGGCAAAAAAACCGGCAAAGTCCCGGATATTGAGATACAGCCGTTTATAAAAGTACCGTCCGCGGGTTAGATTTTCAGGATGATATTTTGTTTGTATTCCCTGCAATGGGATGCAAAGACGTGCGGCCGTTTCTGCGGTAGGTTCAGGTGATAGCGAAAACTCAATGGTATAAAAGGCTGCGGTTCCGGGAACACAAGGCGGGAAGGTCTTTGCAGATTCGGACTGAGCCGTTTTGGAACAGGCGGGAGTAACCGTAAAGCCGCCGCCGTCTGAGGCAAAATCAGGTTCTTCCGATTTCCAACACAGGGCGGTAACCGCTACAGCAGCGGCAGCGAAACCGGCATAGAGCGCAAGTAACCCGCCGCATACCGCGCTTAAAAGCTCTCCGCGGAGCAAGCCGCTTATTAAGAACAGCGCGCCCATCACGGTGTATACTGCGCCGTGCCTCGTCATCCGTATCCGCATCATGCCTTATTGTGCCTCAGCCGGTTTTGTCCAATCCGTTTGTTTGTCGGCGGTGCGGATAACCGCTTCGGTAATGCTGCTGATGAGTTCCGAAGCCGAGCCGTCGCCGGTTTTTATCAAGCACCGGTGAGCAAGTACGAGGGAGCTAAGTGTGCGGATATCTCCGTCCTCAACCCAATTGCGTCCGTTGACAAGCGCAAAGGTGCGGGCGAGGTACAGCAAATGCAAACCGGCACGAGGCGATGTGCCGAGCTTAAACGCAGGATGAGCACGGGTCTCTTTTCCGATTCGAGCGATTATCTTTTCGAGTACGGGATGCACAAATACCTGCCGCTGCTCTTCCCGCGAAGCCGCGATATCCTGTATGGAAACAACCGGTATAACCGGCTCAGATTCTGCAGCGGGAAGGTGCGTTTGTTCATGCAGCAATTCGGTTTCCGCTTCTTCATCGGGGTAGCCGATTGACAGGCATATACTGAACCGGTCTAACTGAGCAGCGGGAAGCGGATAGGTGCCTAAGCTTTCCACAGGGTTTTGCGTAGCCGCCGTAAAAAAGTAAGGACTTAACGGACGGGTTACCGTACCGGCAGTTACCTGCCGCTCGGCCATCGCTTCCAGCAAGGCGGACTGTACCTTCGGCGGGGTGCGGTTCAGCTCATCTGCAAGCAGGATATCCGCGAACACCGGGCCTTCCATAAATTCAAAGGTATTCAGCCCTGCATTAAAGACTTCCACGCCGGTGATGTCGTAGGGCAAAAGGTCGGGGGTGCATTGGATACGCCTGAACCGCGCCGGCTGCCCGTCTTTTTCGATGAGTGCTGCAAATGTTTTTACCAGTGTGGTTTTTCCGACGCCCGGCACATCCTCTAAAAGAACATGCCCGCCGGTCAGATATGCGGTAATAAAAAGACGGAGGACATCCTTCTTCCCTTTAATCGCTTTTTCCAGTGCGGAAAGAAGCCGTTCCGCCGTTTTTTCGGTATTCATAGCGGAGATTATAGCATAGTATGCGGAACACCTCAACTTTATAAAAAGGAGTACTGTCCTATCCTATTAGTGATGATGTTCCCCATGATGATTGCATTGAGCATTCGGATCATCCTGTAATGTGCCTGCTAAAAAAGCTGCGACAGCTTCATCCGGGGAGCCGGTAATTCCTGCCAGCTGATGAATCCCGGCGTTGTTCAGCGCATCAATCGCACCCTGTCCGCGGTTTCCTAAGATGAGCGTTTCAACTCCAAGGCTTTTAAGATAGGTTGGCAAATCGTGATGCCCGAAACCGCCGTTATCGATTACTTCAGTTTTCGTTACTTTTCCGGCTTCAATTGTATAAACCTTAAAATGCTCTGTTTTTCCAAAATGCTGGAAAATTGAATTCGTTAAAATATCATAAGTCGCTGCGATTTTCATATTGATTGAGTATACCATAATTATTGAGGGCTGTCTAAAGGTTGCATGACGGATCTCTATCCCAGCATAAGGCAAACCGAAGAGATTTCCATTATCAATTATTCATTAACCACTTTCCAGTCTTTTATCGTTCTCGTCTTTTCATCAAAGGAACTTCCAATGAGCACTATTTTCTTCCCACTCGCCATGTACTTTGCGGCATAGTCTTTCTCTTTTATTTGCGCGATTGCATCTTCCGCCGTACCGTTACCGGAGAGTTTAAACTCGAAGATATAAACAGTATCCGCTGTCTGCACTACACAGTCTGCTCTTCCTGTCGCACAATGCACCTCCGTTTGTGCAAACTGTCCCATCAGCGCAAAGACAAGATACACTGCTGTCTGGTAGTTTTGTTCACGCAGTTTTAGGTTCTTGTCGGTGAAGTTGTCATACGGAATACTTGAAATAATCGCTTGCATCCGCTCCATAAAGCTATTTACATCACCCTTGCGGATGTCTTGTACAAACCGCCCTATCCATACCCCTGTTTGACCGAACGGCACGTCAGAGTATGCGGGTAAAAGATTATGCAAAAAGCCGTACCGTACTTCATCATTGGGGAAGCCCAGCTGATAGAGTCTTAAATCGCTGATATATTTCTTTATTGTTAAGTACCCTGCTTGAAATAGAATCGGCAGGGTATCTTGCGCTATTGCCCGATACGTTTGCAGCCCATCTTCATCAAGTTGCACATTGCCGTCCAAGTCGGGGATATAATAATGCGCTTCTTTTAAGAAGTGGACCAAAAAAGTCGGTGTCCCCGTGCTAAACCAATAGCTTTTGAGCTCTTTATCGTCAAAGGCATTGAGGAGACTATAAGGATTATACATTCCCTCCCCGGCAGGATGGAACAGGTAGCCGTCGTACCACTGTTTTAAGGCAGCAAGCGTCTGCGGATAGTTAAGCGTTTGTTTTTCTGCAAGCGCTTTTATTTCAGGTTGAAAATTTGCTTCAAGCTCTTTTTGACTAATGCCACAAATACCGGCGTAGGTTTCATTGAGGCTGATATCTTTGAGATTATTCAAATCGCTGAAAATGCTGATTTTGCTAAACTTTGTTACTCCGGTTAAAAAGGCAAACCGGATATATTGATCGCAGGTTTTAATTACCGAGTAAAAGGCTTTGCGCGTATTGCGGTAGTGTTCATTCAGCGCTTCATTTATTCCCATCGTTTGCAGAAGCGGCTTATCGTATTCGTCTACAAGAATAACGACCTGCTTGCCGGTTTGCTGATATGCAGCTTGTATCAGAGATGTAAACCGCTTAGCATGAGCGCGACCGTTCTTTTGTAGATTGTATTTCGGCTCTTCGGTATCTAAAAAATAACTAAGAGTTTCATCTAAAGCTCCGCTCAGTTCATATTGTCCGGTATTAAAATCCAGATACAGCACCGGATATGCTTGCCATGGGGTTCGGTTTTCTTGTGCCACTTGCTCCTCTTCCGCTTTTTCAAGATACAAACCCTTGAACAACTCTTTTTGTCCAAGGAAATATGCTGCTAATGTTGAAAGGAAAAGGCTCTTACCAATTATTTTTTTAAGCAGGTAAAAAGTACGAAAAGAAAGAGTGCGGCGGTGGGGAAGATGAGGAACATCATAGGATGTAAAAAGGTTGCGGTTTTACATACCCATTACTCCGCACGAATAAAAAATATGCTACAATCGTTTTATAATATGTCAACTCTTTTTCACTCTGACGCTAATAGTTATAATGGAGCATCTTCGATCAATATCCTTGAGTTTTTATGGGTGCCCAAAGTGAGGTTTTCAATGAAAAAGATTATATTTGTAGATATTCCTATGAAAAAAATGAATGACACTACAGATACCCAATGTTATGCAGGAACAGGAAATGCCGATTGCCGCTATACCGGTAAGGTGGTTTTTCCTGTCAATGCCGTGCTTGCAGAAAAATTGCAGAAAGGAGATCAGGTAAAAGCGGTACTCCTCACAACCATTACCGGCAAAGATCATTCAAGAGAAAATGCCGAACTTTTTCAGCAAGAACTAAATTCGATTAATGCTGCTATCGGTGCGCATATCGAATATGAGCGGCTTGCAACGGATTTTGTTGAATCAAAAGCAAGCCATGAAGCACGGCTCCGTAAAATGCTGCCGTTTATAGAAGAAGGCGCTGAACTCTATGCGGATATTACATTCGGACAAAAAACAATCCCCATGGTTTTAATGTGTGCCTTTCATTTTGCGGAAAAGTTTTTTGATGCAGATGTAAAAAAAATCATATACGGCAAAGTTGAGTTTATCAAACATGCCGACGGAATAGCCTATCCTGAAAATCCTGAACTGTATGATGTTACGCCGCTCTATTATTTAAATAATCTTATGGGGACAATGGAAGCTCCAAACGGAACGGAAGCATTAAAAGCCTTGGATGCCTTTTTTGCACTGTAATTGTTGCAGTGTTTTGCAGGGCAAAGAGAAAGCCCGGAGATGGACATGGAAAAACAACAGCAGGAAGCAAAGATTATCAGAATCGCAGCGGAACTGTTTCCGTTTGTTCAACAGAAGAATACTGCCTGTATGGAGTTTCTTACTTTGCGGACAAAACTTACCGATGCCGTATGGCGCTGGGCTTTACTTACTTTCAATCCGGAAAAAATTGAAAATGCCGCGATTGAAATAATGGAATGTGTAAACCGCAGTGTGCTCAGCTATGAAGGAACTGCCGAACACTATATTAACTATCTTGCACGCTCTTTAAAACAAGAAATAAACCGCGCAAATATAAAACTGCATACTTTTCAGTCTGAGATCATTCCGCTTCCGGAGAACAAACGGCGAAAATGGAATCGGCTGTGCGCCGCTGCTGCACACTATGGGAAAGATATAGAACGAGCTGAAACACAAGCATGGCTTGCAAAACAAACCGATTATACAGTGAATGAAATAGCCCAGCTCATGGAGTGGAAGGTTCAGACTGCTATACAATCGGAACATATCGATTTCGAAAACAGCAATGGATATTCTCTGTTTGATTCTGTGGCACTATGCATCCAAAACGGTTACAAAACAGCAGATACCTTTTTAATAGAACAAGACCACATTGAATGCTGCCTACAGCTTATTGATGTAGCGTTTGCCGCATCGCAAGACCGCACAAAGCCGTATCTTTCCGCATTGCTGACCCATCGGGTATTATGCGAACTTGATGCGGCAAAAACAGACAGCGCTGTAATAGCTGAAGTCCTGCACAATACACGTTTTGCAGATACGGAACACGGACGCACGCTCATCCGGCTGTTTTTTGAAGCGGAAAACCTCCCCACGCAAGAAGATATTGCCGCACAGTTCGGCAAAGATAAAACCGATGCAAGCAGAACAATAAGCAGTTTTATTAAAAAACTGCAAAAAATCTGTCAACCGGCAGAATAAATGACTATAGTAACCATAGGAGGCTGAAAACACAATGAGTTGTACAAAAGACGAAGTAATAGCAAAAATTATTGCCGTAGTAAAAAACTTTGACGGTAAAAGGAATCCCTCTGTAATTATGCAAAAATTAGGCTGGAATAAAGACACCGTCAATGATATGTGTAGTTTATTCAATGTCAGTAAATTCAGTGAAATTTTATCTCAGATACCGCAGATAAAAATGGAAAAAACGAATACGGTACTACATATGTACAGCTTGTACAGAATACCGAACACACACAATTAAATGCCAAGCAGGAGGAACCACAGATGGCAGAAACAATAAAACATCACGATAGGATATCAGTGCTTAAAAATGCGCTCAGCGAAGGTCTATACGAAAAAGACGAAGCGCTGCGCCTTGCACTTTTAACAGCAATTGCAGGGGAAAGTATTTTCTTTTTGGGTGCTCCCGGGTGTGCCAAAAGCATGCTTGCGCGGCGCGTTGTGCAAGCATTTAAGGCGGACGGAGCGGGAAGCGTTCAGTATTTTGAAACGCTCTTAAATCAATTTTCTACGCCGGAAGATGTGTTCGGCAATATTTCGCTCAAAGCCTTGAACGGCGAAGGTGAAAGCGGCAAAGAAGAATACCGCCGCCTCACAGAGAACATGCTACCCGAAGCGGATATCGCCTTTCTCGATGAAATTTGGAAGGCAAGTCCCGCAATCCTCAATACACTTCTTACCATCATAAACGAGCGGAAATTTCATAACGGCAGTAAAGTACAGGACGTACCTCTAAAAGCTTTACTTGCTGCGTCAAACGAACTGCCTGCAAAAGACCGCGGGCTTGAAGCTTTGTATGACCGGTTCATTATTCGTTTACCTATCGGTTTTATTCAAAACGAAGATAGCTTTTTTGATATGGTAGAAGGTTCGTCCTCTGAATTTGAACTTTCCGATGAGATTAAAAAATTGCAGATTTCCAACGAGGACTTAAAAAACTGGAAAACACAGATCGACGCAGTGCAGCTTTCAGAAGAATCACGAGCGGTTATTTCTGCAATCCGTAAAGAACTGACGGTGCAGAATGAGACATTGAGCGAAGAAGAAAAAGCTGCCGGTGAATCATTTGCAATCGGCGACCGCCGTTGGAAAAAAATAGTGCGCATCTTAAAGACATCCGCATTTTTGAACGACCGTACAGAAGTAGATTTAATGGACTGTCAGCTGATTGAATACTGCATCTGGAGCACGGGAAAACAGCAGAAAAAGGTACGCCAAATCGTAGAGACGTGCATTCAACAAAACGGACTGGATTGCGATACTGCGATAGATGACATTAACGACCGGATTGAAGAGTTTACAGCAAAAGTTGAGAAAGATTGGTTTGAAACAGTAACAGAATCTGCAACTGATAAAATTATTACGATCGATAATCAAGAATGCTATGAGTGTATACGCAGGGGAACAAGTGAAACGTGGTACATTACTGTGGGTAAAGGAAAGCATAATTTATCGAATACCTATCACGATGTTTATGATTCAAATAAAACATATGATACAAGTGATAGCTTTAAGAAAACAGATGATCAAATTTCATGTCATCATATTTTTAGGGTAAAGAAAAATTCCGCAACAACTCATTTTGAACAAAAAAAATTCTCCGATATTGCTCAAGAAACCTCACAAAAGAATTTTGACAAAGCATATTATAAGCCTATTGTGGATGAAATCCATACTGAAATTAAGGCGCTAAAAGACAAAAAAGAAGCGGATGCGGTACCCTTTAAAGCAAACCTCTTTGCAAATCAGGATTATAATAAAAGTCTTACTGCAAAACTGGATGAGGCAATCCGGCAGCTTCAAGATGCGGAAATCACACTTGCTAAACAGCATAACAGGTATTTCAACGCAGAACTCAATACGGATTTTTCAGAAGGAGATGTTATTCTCAAAGACGGAACCGCTTTTTCTTCGGAAGAAATTAAAAATCTGACAGAGGAACAGAAAAAAAATGTGATTGCAGTTGTGTGCATTGCTGACGATAAAACCTTTGCTATCGGTATAAGTGAAAAGAAACTGGCATGGAATGCACTCAAAGAATATGCCCTTCATTACGGCGATGCCTTACCAAAAGACTACGCAGCAAATTGGAGTGTTCCCGACAAAGCTCAACTGTATGCAATATGGAAAAACAGAGATAAGCTCAATACTTCTTTAACCGCACTCGGCATTCAAGGAGGACTGCTTACTCCACAGGAATACTGGTCGGCATCCGAAAACGGAGAAGCGGCAGCCTTCTATCAACTTTTTGATGAGAACGGTTTGCAAGACCATACAACAAAAGATCATGAGTATGCGGTTCGCACTATCCGTGAATGGAATAAAATATAGTGAACGATACGAATACATCCCGTGAAGCCCTTACCGCATTGAAGCAAAAGTATTCCGGCGGCATGCCCGATGTCTACCGGCTTTCAGATGAACAGAAAGCATGGCTTGAGCTGAAAATACAGATGCTTGCAGAAGGGCTTCAGCCGCCGCAGCCGGTTATGGAATTGCACAAAATCCGCAACCGGCTTGCACATGCAACGGAAGATATTCCCGATAAGGAATTGCAAAAGATGGTTTCATTTGTATTTGACAATATGGAAGAGATTAGAGCTTTAATAGAAACAGGATGCACTGATGACGAGAAAAGATAGAAACTCAAGAAAATATAGCAGGAAAGCATTGCGCCCTATTGAAGAAATGAGTGAAAAATACCCTTCCGGTATTTCCGATGTTACAGCAATCAATGAAGAAGCGCGTGCATGGCTGCAAATAAAAATGCAGCAGCTACGGGAATGTTTAAC
The DNA here is from genome assembly GCF_000775995.1 of Treponema sp. OMZ 838. Lineage (NCBI taxonomy): Bacteria > Pseudomonadati > Spirochaetota > Spirochaetia > Treponematales > Treponemataceae > Treponema > Treponema sp. OMZ 838. Next base: position 998,005 of record NZ_CP009227.1, read on the forward strand.
AAAAGTATGGTTTTCTTCAAAGCCTTGTTGGTGGGAACCGCTCCGTCTAACACGGAATAGAACCGCACACCAAACGGAAGATTTAAGCGATAATGCATTTTTCAATCTGTGCAGCACACTATTTTCCAACATCGGTAACATAAAACAAAATTTAAACGCAAACATTCAACGCTATAAGCAGCAATCGAAGAAAAAGCGAAAGTTTGAAAAAAATGCTGCCCCTGAATCTGCATTTGGTTCAACTCTGGAACGGAAGCAGTTGGTTGATGCGATCGAAGATGCCATACAGCCTGTTGAGCCGGAAGACATCCCCATTGCTTTTCCGCAGAATACATTTGCGCAGGTTGCACAGCATACGCTTTCCGAAATTCTGAATACGCAAGATGTACAAAAGTATATGCAAAGTCATGCAGGACTTTCCGAAAATATTCAGACCGACCTTTTGGAATGGCTGCAAAAGACACACGGCACATTGGAAAAAGAAAATCCGTTTTTCGATGAAGCAATCTTTGTTGCACAGCAGAAAAAGCAGTCTGCAGAAGAAATTGCAGCCGATCTTTCTGCGGAAAAGTCAAAAATACAGTATCACTATAAACGCCTTCCGTCAGTTAGCGATTCAAAACGCGGAACTATTCAGGAAAGTACGCTGGACTTTGATTTTTACCGCAAAGCATTTGTCGAGCAAAAACACATCACCGATAGTGCAGCAGACGATACCGCGAAAACAGTCCCAGCAGAGGAAGCACAAACGTCTCCGGAAGCAAGTATACGGGTAGACGATATGCAAGCAGAAAACACTCCCGGAAAAAATGAGCAAGTAAATACTACCCATGCAAAAACCGTAATACAGAAAACGAAAAATAATGAAAAAAATACGCTTCAATGGGAATCGCCGGAAAAACTTGAAGCGCTGCGCAGAAACTTTATTGCCGATATGGAAAAAAATCTCATCGAACGCAAAACAAAGTGGGAGCAGGAGAGGATCGATACTATGCGAAAGCAGTTTTTGGAGGAGCTGTATAAAAAAATACAAAACTTTATGCGGCTTGAAAAACTACTTACGCCGTTCACTAAAAATTTCGGAAGGCTCTGGGATTTATCCAAGCATCCCTTTGAAACAAGCGGGTTTGAAATTCTTGACACCTTTGCCAAACTTCTGGAACAAGATGAATCGCTGCAGGAACTTGCCGACCTTCTCGGCAGGCAAAGCCGTACACAAGTGGTGTTTGAAAAAGAGCTGCGGGATAAAATCGTTATAACAACGGAGTGGCACCCGCAACCTGCATACCGCGGAGAGATAAACGGACTTAAGTATTCAAACGATATTGCAGCGGCTCTTCCTTGTGAACTTGCTCTATTGAAAAATCCTGCGGCAAAAAAACTCTTTCAGCTGAAATGTGCGCAAAAACAGCTCCTGTCATTTGAGTATCAAAATGAGCAAGAGGAATTAAAAGAAAGTATCGAGCAAGAAGAGGTAACGATGGAAAAGCAAGAACCCAAGGGACCGATTATCATCTGCGTTGACACAAGCGGCTCTATGCACGGCACTCCGGAGAATATTGCAAAAACAGTAGCATTTGCACTGGCAAAGATCGCCGCAGAACAGGAACGGCTTTGCTATATCATCTCGTTTTCCACGGATATTGAAACACTGGAAGTAAAACCGAATGAGGATATGGAATTGACAAATGCGGACGGAGGCAACTACCTGCAAAAACTGGTACGTTTTTTACGTATGTCGTTTAACGGCGGAACCGATGCAGAACCTGCGCTGCGGAAAGCGCTTAACATGCTTGCAGGCAGCGATACTGCAACAGGATATAAAAATGCCGATGTACTGATGATCTCGGACTTCGTAATGGGCAATCTTTCAGCTGACCTTGTTACCGCTATCGAACAGGAAAAAGAAAAGAACACCGGCTTTTACAGCCTTGTTATCGGAGCAAGCGGCAACAAAAATACCATCGCCTGTTTTAATCACAACTGGCTGTACGACACCAATGATACCCGCGCGTCCCGGCATCTTGTTGAACAGCTGCATGAACTGAAAACGCGGAAATAACAAGCCCCTTGTCACACCGACAACATGAACACTATATCTATGCAGCGCCGCGGTTTTATAGCTTTCGGACAGCCCCACACCCATCCTTATCTATCAATAAAAGCTATGCTATAATAATCGACACATCCTTCAAAAGTACGTGAGCAGAAAATATGATAGATATTTGCAAAGATTTAAATGAACATCAAAAACTGGCGGTAAAAACGGATGAAAATGCCGTTGTGGCGGCGGGAGCCGGTTCGGGCAAGACGAAGGTTCTGGCAAGCCGGTATGTGTACCTGATTACCGAAAAAAACTATCAGGTTGAACATATCCTTGCCCTCACCTTTACGGACAAGGCGGCGGCGGAAATGCACCGGCGTATTTATCGGGAGCTGCAAAAGATGTATGCGGGAACCGATGATGCAACACAGCGAAAACGTGCCGGTGCTGCATTGGATTCTTTTTTTAAGGCGCAAATTATGACTATCGATGCATTCTGTCATAAGATTGCCGTAACCGCATGCCGGCGCTTCGGTATCAGTCCGGATTTCACTATCGACCTTACCGAATCGAAACGGCTCGCCTATAACCTTTCGCTCGATTTTTTCCTTGAACACCGCGCGGACACAAACCTGCAATATCTGCTCGGCGATAAACCGATTACCGATTTTATCAACGACTTTTTTGTCAAAATATTAAACGATTACGTTACAGTCTCCCGCCCGATTGATTTTTCTGAGGCCTTGCAGAATCAGCTGGCCGCTGCCGAACCATTATTTACCGGCTATCGCAAACAAGCCGAACGCATTCTCGGAGATATTGCCGCTCATCTTGAAGGAACCGATAACTACATCAGCGCAGTAAAAGAAGCATACGGGCAACTCCCCGAATTCCCGTTTACACTGACCGATCCGCAGCTACCGTTCTTTCTTGAACGGCTGAAAGCGATTTGCAGCGTTAAAAAAACGATGGGTTCAAAAAAGGATGAGGACGTAAAAGCGTGCAAGGCGCTCTGCGGTGAACTGAGCGAAAGCTCCGGCCGCTTGCAAAGTCTGTATCATTTTTATGCACACAAAGAGCAGATGCAAAAGATATACGCGCTTTGCAGTGTTTTGCAGGAACGCTTCATTGCCGAAAAAAAGCGGAGAAGCATACTGCATTTCGGCGACATTGCGCAGCTCGCTGTTGACGCGCTCATCACCGATCCCGACTTGCGGCTTTTTTACAAAAAACAAACCCATCGGATTATGATCGATGAATTTCAGGATAATAATAGCCTGCAGCGCGATCTCTTGTTCCTGCTTGCGGAAAAAGAAGAACGTACCGACCAATCGATACCCACGCCGGACGAGCTGGTGCCGGATAAACTTTTCTTTGTCGGGGACGAAAAACAATCGATCTATGCGTTTCGGGGCGCCGATGTTTCGGTGTTCCGTACGCTGTCGCAGGATTTACGGCAAGGCGGCGGCTCCGCTTCGATTAACCTGCAAACAAATTACCGCACTGAACCTGAACTGCTCAACTTTTTTAATAGTGTATTTATGCGGGTCTTTTATTCGGAAACCAATCAGCCCCTTATCGACACCGTGCCTGCGTTTGAAGCGGAATTTATCCCCATCCTCAGCAGGGAGGCGGTTCCCCATTTAGCGCCTCAGACGGATATCTTCTTTATCGACAAAAAACGCTTTCCAAAAGACGTCGACACCGATACCGCCTTCCTCAAACCGATTGAATGCGAGGCGTATACGCTTGCACAAAAAATAGCCGCGCTCCATGACGAACACTACCTTGTATACGATGACGCCTCACAGTCTACCCGTCCCTGTACATGGTCGGATTTTGCCGTGCTGCTGCGCGCTTCAACGCATCAAGCAGTCTACGAGCGGTTTTTCCGTGCATTTAAAATCCCCTATATTTCCGTACAGCAAAAAGGATTATTCCACGACGCACCGCTCAACGATATCTGCGCCTTGCTCCGCTTAGCGGTGTATCCGCATGACAGAGCCGTGTATGCCCAAGTACTCCGCTCACCATTTGTCCGCCTCAGCGACCGCTCTTTTACCCGATTGATGCTGCACAGCCTTGAGCATGAACTTCAGCCTTTTGATCTCTCCGCTGCCGAAGAATTGGATGCGGAAGACCGGCAGTATTTCTTAAATGCCTGCGCTCTTTTTGAGCGGCTCCAAGGCTCTATCAAAAAAAAGAGTAATGCCGAATTGATTACCGCACTGTGGTATGACGAAGGATACCGGTACCTATTGCTTACGGAGCCGCGCTACCACCGCTATCTGGAACTATACGACTATCTTTTTGCACTTGCGGTAAAAGCGGATGCCGCGGGGCAGAGTCTTTCGGCTTTTATCGACACACTGATTTCGTACATTCATGCGGAAGAGCGAGTTGAAGATATGGAAATTCCGCTCGAACACGGCGGCGACGCGGTTAAAATTATGACGGTGCATAAGAGCAAGGGCTTGGAGTTCCCGATTGTCTGTATTCCCGACTGCGGCAATGCGGGAAAGTCTGAAAAGAAAGAAGGCCTGGTCTTTTTGCACAAGGATTTAGGGCCGGTTATCCATTTACCGCCGGAAACAAAAAACGATCCTTCCGCCAATATCTTTTTTGAGGAACTGCGGCAGGAAGCAAACGCCAAGCACCTCGCTGAAACAAAGAGGCTTCTCTATGTTGCCGTTACGCGGGCTAAGGTTCGGCTGCTGATGAGCGGCGTGCAGGAAACCGGCGGTGATATTGAGGAACTACCGGAAACACCCCGCGTTTTGGAGGAAATCCGCCAACAGCTTGTACAACCTCAGAAGGAAGAAAATAACCGAAGTTTTTTTCAGCTCTTATTACCGGCGCTATCCGGAGATATCAACTGCGTGCATTTTACGGAAGTGTTACCGCTCCCCGCCTCGACCGTACAGCACACCGCAGAAGACCGGCAGCGCTTCAATCTTGATGAAACCCGTGCCCTATACCGGCAGGCTGCGGAAAAAAACTTTCCGCTTGCGGAACCGCGCGTCATACCGGCAACTCAATTTGAAAAAGACCGGCAGTGGCTTCATTTAAGCGAAGCGCCGCTTGCAATGCTTCAAAGTAAGGAAGCGCAAAGTATAGAACATTCACAAACGATGGCACAATCTAAAACGATGAAACATACCGAATTAAATGAAAATATCGGGCAGGGTGACAATACCGGTGAAAAGGACGGCGATGAGCTTTCCTCCACCGAATTCGGAACTTTGGTGCACAAGGCGATGGAAGCCCGCTTTTTAGACCGCCCATGCACACTGCCTGCAAAGTACGCCCGGGAAGTGGAAAAACTGTGCTCCGCTTTTCTTTCTTCTCCGCTGGGCCAAAAGGCGGCAGAAGCTTCCTTCAGAAAGACCGAATACGGCTTTTTAACCCTCTATGAAGGAAAGCTCGTCATAGGGCAAATCGATTTGCTTTTTGAATACGAAGATACCGCGTATATCATCGATTATAAAACCGACCAAAAAATCTATCCTGAACAACATCGAAGGCAGCTTTTAATCTACAAAGCTGCCGTAGAAAATTTCTATAAAATGGAAGGATTCGGTCAAGACACCGGCGGACAACAGTCGCCCAAATCGGTTAAAGCCTACATTTTCTATCTCCGCAGCAAAACTGCCGTAGAGGTGGTGTAAGGAGTCGACAATCATATTGCTCCGGTTCTTGCCGCCTTTTCTGCCGTATCACTGCAAGGATCCTCCGCTACTCCCTCTTATTGCCCCAATACGGCAAAAGTTATCAAAAAAATGAAAATTTTCGGCCAAATGGCCGTATATTGTCAATATTATGCTTGACCACACGATATAAATAGTATAATTTTGAAAAAAAGCGGCCATAAGCCCGTTAATTTTCAATGGAGAAGAGAGTGGAAATTAAGCGTGAAAAATACCTGAAAGCCCTAACAAACCGCATGCATAACGGCATGATTAAGGTGATTACCGGCATCAGAAGGTGCGGAAAATCCTATCTTATTTTCAAAATATTTAAAAATTATCTGAAGGAAATACATATTTCAGATGATCATATTATTGAAATTGCATTGGACGAAAGAAAGAATAAAAACTATAGAAATCCCGATGTGCTACTGGATTATGTAGAAAATAAAATCAAAGATAATGAATTATATTACTTGCTGCTTGATGAAGTACAGTTACTCGACGAATTTGAGGAAGTGTTAAATTCCCTTTTACATATATCAAATCTTGACATATATGTAACCGGCAGTAACTCTCGGTTTTTATCAAAGGATATCATAACGGAATTTAGAGGGCGCGGCGATGAAATACACATATTTCCGCTCACCTTTAAGGAATATATGCAGGGCTATAGCGGAGATACCTATCGCGGCTTTGCAGATTATATCATGTATGGCGGTCTGCCTCTTATTCTTTCTATGAAAACGGAAGAACAAAAAGTTGAATATCTGACACGGCTTTTTGAAGAGACGTATATAAAGGATATACGGGAACGGAACCGCATCGATAAAATACAGGAATTAAATGATCTGATTAACGTTCTTGCTTCTGCAGTCGGTTCGCTTACAAACCCTTCTAAAATAGAAGCAACATTTAAAAGCAAGCTCCACTCGGATATTTCTATCAATACTATCCGTCAATATATAGCATTTTTACAAGATGCATTTGTGATACATGAGGCGCAACGCTTTGATGTTAAAGGCAGAAAATATATCGGCAGTCCTTTAAAATATTATTTTGAAGATGTCGGCTTAAGAAATGCGCGGCTTGGATTTAGACAACATGAAGAAACGCATTTGATGGAGAATATACTCTATAATGAATTGCGAGCCAGAGGTTTTAGCGTCGATGTGGGCGTTGTCCCGATAAGAAAAACGGTGAGCAGCGGAGAGCGTGAGCGCAGTCAGCTTGAAATCGATTTTATTGCAACGTTGGGAAGCCGGAAGTATTATATTCAATCTGCATTCAGTTTACCTGATGCGGAAAAAATAAAACAAGAAAAAACGCCGCTTCTCAATGTGGGGGATTCATTTAAGAAAATAATAATCGTACATGACACGCTGAATATCAGAAGAGATGATGACGGTATCACAACGATGAATATCTACGACTTTCTTTTAAATGAGCATAGTCTTGATATGTAAGTATAAGGGGAGTTGTGCAAAAAAAATGCAGTTTTATAAATAATCGGGAACCTCTAAAAACCTCAGTTTTTAGAGGTTTTCCTTAAGTTTATTTGCGATGTTTTTAATAAGTCATTTGTATTTATAGACTTATTAAAAACTCGGCGGGCACCTCTAAAAATCTAACCGAGTTTTTAGAGGTGCCCAATCATCCTTTAAAAGCGTAAAAAGATTTGTTGCTCGATATGAAGGCAAAGAAGATTCGTTCAATATAGACAAAAGAATGAATCTTCTTGCGGAAGAATTCTACAAAATGATAAACGGCTAATAGATTTTTTGAAAGATGCCCTCAACTTTCCCCATGAATGAATTGCGGACGTTAGAACTTGCCGCCGCCAAGCTTAAAGCTGAGGTTATAGCCGATGGAACCTTTACTGTGCGATGCAGGGCTCAGCGGATACGAGAATATCGGGCCGGTACTCATCTGTACAAACTTAAATATCTTCCAGTTAAGGCTGAGTGTTGTAAGCCCTTCAAGCTCACTGATTGCGAACTGCTGGAACAAATTTGCCGTCAAATCTTCCGTACCGATTTTATTCTGAGATACCGTAAACGCGATGTAGTGCTGACCTCGATTTCCCATTGTGGCGATATTCTCATATTTTTTGAGCGAAGGATCGGTAAAATTTTTGTTGTTCAACGCGGCTGCTGCGCTATCAGCAATACGGTCGGCGGCCTTTGTGTTTGCATAACCGAAGCCGTTATAGTAGTATTGAAATGCGATCATTGTATGAGAAGTCTCATTTGAATACGAGCCGCCGAGCGTTGCTTGGAAAAACGGCTTGTTTTTTACCGTATACGGTGTCAATGCAGCATCGTCTCTATAATAGGTATAATCGCTGCCCCATGCAAACACTCCTTCCGCAAAAACGGCAACCTTCCCTGCAATACTGCCGGAGAGGGTGGTAATAAGCCGCGGCGCCTTTTCATAGCGATACCAGCCGCCGACACCCAACTCCCAATCGCCGAACACAAACTCTGCCTTTGCAGCTCCCGCCGTATACTGCGGCTTAAACGTTTCCGTGTCGGGCAGCAAATACAACCATATATTGTACTGTGTCTTAGGAATAACAATATGCGTCCGCAGCGAAACGGGTCCTTCCCGATCTGCCGTCGGTTTTTCAGGGTCTATCCGCGAAATATTGATAACATCAGCCGGACTGTAAAAATAACCGGTTCCCCACTTAACCGTATGTTTTCCGAACCGGAAAAACGCAATATCTTTTGCCGAAAAATCGGTATACATCTCCCAAATTTTAAAATTTGGAGAACCGTTTACACTCACAGGCGCTGCTAATCCGTTGGGGAACAATCCTTGTAATGCAGGCGGTAGCTGGTCTTTTCCGATTGAAAGGGCTCCATTCAAGTTTTTTTCAAACGGGAATTCAAAGATAAACTTGCCGTACAGTTTTAAGTCCTGTACCGGTCGCGCATCAAAAAAGAGATTTGCACCGATTGTCGGCCGCAGCTGCGCTACTTCAGGATTTAAAAATACTTTTTTAGAATCGTTCTTCTTTGTGTACGGATCAGACCATACATATTTAAGCCCCAATTCGGCATTTAACGAGCCGCCGATACGCAATTTATTACTTTCAAGTGTGAGTGTTGCGGTTTTAAGATCGCCCGTTAGGGAAACACCGCTTTTTTGAGTTTCGGCGTTTGCCTGCTCCGGTGTTACGAGCGCTTCAGTATCGCCACCGAACAGCTCATCTTCAAGACTGCCTGTTTCAGTTCCTGCCGCTTCCTGTGCAAACACGGTGATCACAAGCATTATCATTAAAACTAATACAGTTAATTTTTTCATATATACCTCTCATAGGATTCGGGCAAACGCATCAAGCGGTCTTTTAACAACACCGCATAATAAGGGAAGCTACCCAACCTTTCTTTTTGAAAATATGCGGCATATTAGGCATATTATTGCGCCGCATTACCAAATATGTTTTCGGCAACGCCGGAAATATCGCATTTACTTCTGCAAAAACCGTTACTGATTCGCGTTCGTTATGCGTTTTTTCAATTCGGCAATGGTAACCTCGAGCGAAGGTTCAAGCGCTGTTTGCGTTTCTATTTTTTGATGTCCGTGCATGACTGTCGAATGGTCTCGTCCGCCTAATTCAACACCGATCTCCGTGGTAGAGAATTCGGTCATTTCCCGTGCAAGGTACATTGCCACCTGCCTCGGAAAGGAGATATTCTTTGTCCGCTTTTTTCCTTTTAAATCGATATAGGAGATACCGAAATAATCTGCAACGATTTTTAGAATCGTATCGATCGAAATATTATGCTGGCGGGGAGATCCGAACGTATCCTGTAAAAGCCGCTGGGCATTTTCGAATGTAATGGGACCGGTTAGCTCCGAATATGCTTGCAATTTAGTGAGCGCACTTTCCAGATCACGTACATTGGAAGAAACATTCTTTGCAATTAGGTGTACCACTTCATCAGGAATAGAAAAATGTTCATCTTGCAGCTTTTTAAATAAAATGGCGCAGCGGGTTTCATACGAAGGTATTTTTAGGTCGATGCTCAAACCGCGGGTAAAGCGGGAACGGAGCCGGTCGGTTAAATTTTTCAGTTCTTCTACCGGACGGTCGCACGTAAATACGATTTGCTTATTGCTTTCATAGAGAGCATTAAAGGTGTGAAACAATTCTTCTTGTGTACCCTCTTTTTTTTCCAAAAAGTGGATATCGTCAAGCAGCAGCACATCCGCATTGCGGTACTTATTTTTAAATTCATGCATTTTGTTTTTATTTACATGAGCGATATATTCATTCGTAAAGGTCTCGGCAGGCGCATATAAAATCTTCAGATTGGTATTTTGGTACAACGCATTGCCGATTGCCTGCATTAAGTGCGTTTTACCCAATCCCACACCGCCGTAAATGAGCAACGGATTATACGCTGTTCCGGGATTTTTGGAAACGGCAATCGCTGCGTTCGCAGGCAGCGGGTTGTCTGCATCGATAACGAATTTGTCGAACGTATAGCGTTCATTCAATAGGGGATGCTTCTTTTTTTCTTCGGGAGGCACCGATTTTTGCGGCTCACGGAGCGCCGATGAAGAAGATTCTTTCGGTGTATGCGTATTGTTTTTAGGCGTTGAGTGACTATCCGGCGCCTGATGTGTTCTTATTTCAAATTCAATACTGATCCGAGAACCGAGCAGCTCCAATAATTTTTTTTCGATAAGGATTTCATACCGTTGCCGTACACTATCGCGATAAAATCCGGAAGGTACCGATAAAACGATAGTACTGTCCGAAGCCCTCTCGTAGACAATACGCGAGAACCACGTAGATATTTCCTGTTCGCCTATCTCATCTTTTAATTGTTTAACGGTTTCTTCCCAAAAAATACGATAATCGCAACTATTCATAACTTTCATTATACTACTACTTTCCTTTTTTTGACAATATGAAATTTCAAGGTAAACACATCAGACGTTTTTTTAACACCCCCGCGGATCCGATAAGCGATTTCCTTATAGAACACGCTGATAGGCTTTGATTTTTAAGGTTTTTAAGATTCCCTATACAATTAAAAGAATAAAGTATATAATCGGCCAATTATATTTTCTATATACAAGGGGAAAAAGGTATGATGAAAAAAATTATATCGATAAGTCTGGCTGTCTTGGTTGCGGCATTGTTTATGTCGTGCTCAAAAAAGCCTGCCGATTCCGCGGCTTCCGGTTCTGAGAACAGCGGTTCGGTTATGCTGTACTCTTCTTTAAAAGAAGCCCAGCTTGAAGCGCTTAAAGCAGGTTTTATTGCGAAATATCCGCATATAAAAATGGATTATTATGCAGCCGGTACAAGCAAAGTTACAACCAAAATGGCTGCGGAAAAACAGTCCGGACAAATTGCCTGTGATGTAGTATGGATAGGAGACCCGTCAAATTATATTACCTTTAAACGGCAGGGCATTTTGGAACAGTATGTTTCGCCTGAGGCCGCAAACATTGACGCAAGCTTTAAAGATGCCGACAACTACTACTGCGGCGGCCGTATGATCGTTATGGGGCTTGTTTATAACACAAACAACGTAACAGCCGAATCTGCACCCAAAACATGGGATGACTTGTTAAATGCAGAGTTTAAAAATCAGATTGTAATGACTGACCCGGGCGAAGCGGGAACAACTTTTTATGCGGTTGCCGGTTTGATGGCAGACAGCCACTACGGTATTGATTTTTTCAAGAAGCTGAAAGCAATGGGGACGGAGCTTGAAAGCGGAACAACATCAACCCACTCTAAAGTAGCGGCAAATGCGTATAAGGTTTGTATCGGAGTCGATTATGTTGCGGAAACATTGGAAAGCAACGGTTCAACCATTAAGTTTGTATACCCCGAAAAAGATTTGATTGCAATTTCAAGCCCTATTGCACTTATAAAGAATTCTGCGAATCAAGAAAACGGAAAACTGCTATACGATTTTATTCTTTCAGCGGAAGGTCAGCAGATTCTTGTTGATCACAATGTTTCACCTATTCGGTTTGATGTTTCAAAGCCGGGCGCAATGTCCACAAGCGATATTGTTGCGCGTTCTATGAAAATTGACAACGAAAAAATTGCCGATCAGAGCGCAGATATTCTTGCAGCATTTGACGCAATATTCAAATAACCAAAATAGTAAAAAATCAAGGGGCTGTAAGACTGTTCTGAACGGAAGCACCTGCTAGAACGATCTTGCAGCTCTCATTCGTCTGTATCACTGAGCCGCTTGTAAAAGTCAAACAACTTTGATACTGCGGTATTATGTTACCAAAATGGAGCAGCTATGGCGCAAATCAAATTTAATAATATTACGTTCCGCTACGGGAAAACACCCGTTTTTGAAAATTTTTCGCTCAAAATAGAAGAAAGCCAGATTATGGGAATCGTCGGCCCGTCGGGATGCGGAAAAACAACGCTCATCCGCTGTTTATGCGGTTTTATAAAACCGGAACAGGGCGAAATTTTTATCGGTGATACCTGTGTGTACAGTGCCGAAAAGCATATCAACATTGCTCCCGAACGGAGAAACATCGGCGTTGTGTTTCAGGACTATGCGGTGTGGCCTCATTTGACTGTTTGGGAAAACGTTGTGTATCCCATGAAAAAGCGGAAAATGCCGAAAGATGTAATAGCACAAAAAGCGGAGTTTGCTTTAAAACAGGTGCGGATGGATAAATATCGTAAGCATTTACCGTCGCAATTATCGGGCGGACAGCAGCAGCGTGTCGCAATCGCGCGGGCGCTTGTATCTTCCAAAGACATTATTGTACTTGACGAACCGATAACCAACCTTGATGCAAAACTACGCGAAGAAATGCTGATTGAAATTCGGCAAATACAAAGGGAAATCGGTACCACTATTATATATATAACACATGACCAAGAAGCGGCGCTCCAACTGTGCGACAAAATAGCGGTTATGGAACCCGATGGAACCTTATGCCAAATCGGAACTGATGAAGAAATTATTTTATCACCGGCAAATCGCTTTGTGTTTACTTTTATCGGGGTTTCAAATTTCCTACCGGTTGTAAAAAAAGATGACGGTATGTATTTTGAATTAAACGGCAAGATGCACAAATATCTCAATGCCGACAGTTCACAAATGCCGGATATCGAAATCGGTAAGCCTTATGAAATGGGCATCCGTCCCAAAGATATTTTATTCGACGAGAAATCGTCTTTTAAAGGAACAGTCCTGTCATCATCGTTTCTGGGAAGCCAGTGTACGTATTTCGTGGATTTTGAAGGGCAACAAATCCGTATTGAGCAAAACACACTCGATATGCTTCAGTCAAAGGAATATGCCGAGGGCGATACAGTGGGGCTTGTATTTGTAAATCCCAAATATTATGAACGATGTCAAAATAACGACAGCGTTTCTTCGTAATCTTTACATTCGGAGGACTTATGTTCAAAAAATATCAAAATCCCGATTTGGCACGGCTTGACGGCAAACGGTTTGCTTTTAGCCTCGACGGTATGATGACGAGTTTAAGTTTTATCATTTTGTTTATTGTTGTTATTATTCCGATTTTTATGATAATTTATAACGCATTTTTCTTTGAAGGAAAATTCGACTTACAATTATTTAAGCGCGTTATCGGGAATAAAGACAACATTGGCGCCATGTGGAACACAATAAAGATTGCATTTTGGGTTACCGTGTTCGGCACGATTATCGGCCTGTTTTATGCATGGCTTTTAGGCAGAAGCGATATTCCGCTGAAAGGTTTAATGCGCGGTCTTTTTACCATCCCGTATATGTTTCCGCCCTTTTTCGGGGCAATGGCCTGGGACTTGATGCTTTCAGGACGCGGCGGATATTTAAATAATTGGCTTATGTCAACCTTTCATTTATCTTCTGCACCGATTAACATCAATTCAATCGGCGGAATTATCTTTGTTGAAGTTTCGTATTATTTCCCCTTTGTTTTCATGCAAGTTGTCAGTGCGCTTGAACGAATGGATCCCACACTGGAGGAATCCGCCCGCATCGCCGGCGCAAAGCAGGGGTATGTTATTAGGAAAATTACGCTGCCGCTGGTTCTTCCTGCCATTTCTGCCGGTGCGTTATTGATTTTAATTTCTTCACTTGCACACTTCGGCGTGCCGTCAATTCTCGGCTTCTCGCAAAATATTTATACCTTGCCGACAAAGATTTACCAGCTGATAAACCGTGCGGCAGGCGATTTCAACGGTATTCGCGAAGGTGCGGCACTTTCCGTACTGCTTGTTGTTGTCGTATCGATTGCGCTTGTAATTCAAAAGCTCGTTTTGCGTTCGGGCAGCTATGATATTATTAAAGGCAAAAGTATGCGTCCCACGTTGATAAAACTGCGAAGTGCAAAGTATCCGCTGCTGACGGTTGCCTTTATTTCGCTTATTATTATCGTTATTGTACCGCTTGTGATGATTTTCTTGGTCGGCTTACTGAAAGCATACGGACTGCCGTTAAAGTTTGCAAACTTTACATTTAAAAACTATATCGATGTTCTTGTAGGCAATAAAATGGTCACCGATTCTATCCGAAACTCACTGTTTTTGTCGGTTACAGCCGGGGTTTTGAGTATGTTCCTCGGCGTTATGGTTGCCTATGTTGTCAATCGAATACGCCCGAAGGGAAAAGAAATGTTGGAAGTCGTTTCGGTTTTACCGTATTCGATACCGGGAACGGTTTTGGCAATCGGTGTTATCTTAGCATGGTCGGGAGCAATTTTCCGTATCAATCTGTATAATACGATTTGGATTATTTTGATAGCGTATATTGCACGCTATCTCTCATTTTCTATGAAATCGGCATCAGCATCCTTACGGCAGGTACATCCGTCTTTGGAAGATGCCGCCCGTTCCTGCGGAGCATCTCACAGCGAAGCGCTTAAAGACGTTACATTGCCGTTAATCCGTCCGGCGATGGTTTCCGGCTTTTTCTTAATTTTCTTGCCTGCAATGCGGGAACTTACAACATCGGTACTGCTTTACGGACCTTATACCCGCACATTGGGAGTCGCCATTTATTCGCTGCGCAGCGACGGCTATATTCCTCGAGCCTCGGCATTGGCATCTGTTGCGATTGTGCTGATTATTATTTGTAACACGATTGTAACGCAAATTACAAAAGATAGGAGGGGGGTATAATTATGGTGCAGGTAGAATTAAAGCACGTCAAAAAAGTATTTTCCGAAAAACTACTGGGCAGTGTTGTCGCCGTTGATGATTTTAATCTTCAAATCGAAGAAGGTGAATGCTTTTCGTTCCTTGGCCCTTCCGGCTGCGGAAAAACCACAACACTGCGCATGATTGCCGGCTTTGAAGATTTGAGCGAAGGCGAAATTTATTTGTGTGGTCGTCCGGTTTCAATCAAAAGCAAAAATTTGTACGTGCCGCCGGAAGACCGCGGTTTGGGAATGGTGTTTCAAGCCTTTGCCGTCTGGCCGCACATGAATGTTTTTGATAACGTTGCTTTTCCGTTAAAAGTTCAGAAAGTCCCGCGTTTAGAAATAAAGCAACGGGTTGAACAGGCCTTGAAGCATACGAATCTAACCGGTTTTGAAGCTCTTTATCCGGGTAACCTTTCCGGCGGGCAGCAACAGCGTATTGCGCTTGCACGCGCAATTGTTACCAACCCCAAGGTTTTGCTTTTGGACGAACCGCTGTCAAACCTTGATCCGAAGCTGCGGGAATCGATGCGCTTTGAAATTAAAGAATTACAAAAGAAATTCAATTTTACGATTATCTTTGTAACGCACGATCAAGCCGAAGCAATGGCTCTTTCCGACCGCATGATGGTAATGGACATGGGAAAAATTGTACAAATTGATACGCCCAGAAACCTTTACAACAAACCGATTAACCGTTTTGTGCATAATTTTTTAGGGAAATCAACCTTTGTTAAAGTAAATTTACGCGGCAACAAAGTGTATCCCGACGGTGATACGACACAGGCAATTTCATGTACAATCCCCGAAAATGCCGTCGGCAAAGAGAAAATGATTATTGCGGCGCGCCCCAACGCAATCAATCTAAACAAAAATACTGGCTTTAAAACTAAAATAGAAAAGCGCGTATTCCTGACCGACTGTACGGAATACTATGTAAAAATCGGTTCCCAGTTATTGATGATACAAACCCCGCACCGTATTGTCTTTAGCGAAGGAGAAGAATGTTGTGTTGAATTTGCGGAAACGATGTGGTACGACGATGACGGAAATGCAGCGGAAGAAGAGCGCAACCGCCGTCAGTTAATTTAACACTGTTGATTCGTTATGAGAATCCCCTCTCAATGCGCTGCGTTGGAGGGGATTTTCTCTATGTGGAGTAAAAAAGATGAAAAAGAAAACATCAATATTTTTAATACTTCTTTTGTTTATCACATCCGTTTATGCGCAAGAATTTAAGAAAAACAAATATTCAACTGAAATTGATTGTGAATATCCATTCCCTTTTATTAGCGTTAGTGAATACTTAAAAAGCGCTGAACGGGAAATTGATCTTGAACAATATAAAACTGTCATTAGAAATGGTGATATTAATGCAATAGAAAAACCTTATTTAAATGATTTACAATTAGGAGCTTTAACTACAGTTGAATTAAAACTGTTCAGAAATTTATTTTATGCAAAAAAGGGATTTATTTTTTCGGATGACGAATTAACAAAATACTTTAGTCAGTTTGAATGGTACAAACCGAAATCAAAAAATGTGTCTTTTACTCAATTAGAAAAATCTGCGATAGAAAGGATAAAAATTTTTGAATCCGAATCATCGAGGACGTATGAGTTCGAAAATCGAACCATAGTCTGGGAAGCTTTTAATGGAGGAGCAGATCAAAGAGCACAGTGTCTGAAATTAAATCAAGATAAAACTTTCGAATATATTCCTTCAGAAACAATAAATAGATTACAAAGTATAAAAGGAACATGGAAAATTGTAAAAAATAGAATTGTGTTAAGTGTAGAATCAGAAAATGTGCTTTTGGGTGGTTATGTAGCAGATCATCCAAATACTCCATATATAGACAAAGGAACTCCTGTCATTATTACATATAAAAACTCAATAAAAATATCACTCCCATTAAATGAAAGTAAATTGTACAAAAAATATAATTTTGAATGGGGTGAAAAATGGATAATGATTGGGTCATGTGATTACTATATATCGAAATAAAACTCATCAGTCATTTCCATGTTTTTAGAGATGACCGATCATAATAAATAGGGGGATTTCTATGAAATATGATTTTACGACAAGGGTAAACAGAGCCGGTTCAGGTTCACGTAAATGGGATGCGATGTATCAGGTAAATCCGCACGTCGATTCGTCCGTTGTGCCGCTTTCGGTTGCCGATATGGAATTTAAGATGCCGCCGGAATTAACGGAAGGGCTCAAGCACTATCTTGACAGCGCCGTACTGGGCTATACGGGGCCTACTGCTGCATATAAAGAGGCAGTGCAAAATTGGATGAAGACACGGCATAATTGGGCGATTGAACCCGATTGGATTGTTCCGACGGCAGGCGTTGTGCCTGCAATTTTTAATACGGTTAGAGCGTTTACCGAACCGGGAGACGGCGTTATTCTCCTGTCGCCGGTGTATTATCCTTTTTTTAGGGCAATACGCTTGCAGGAGCGGAATGTTGCAGCGTGTTCGTTGCAGGAAAACGGCGGCCGTTATACGATTGATTTTGATGCATTGGAACGGCTCGCTACAGATCCGCGTAATAAGGCCCTGCTCTTTTGTTCTCCTCATAATCCTGTCGGTAGGGTGTGGACAAAAGAAGAGCTGCATAAAATAGAAGCAATCGTATTAAAGCATAATCTTTGGTTATTTTCTGATGAAATTCATTTTGATATTGTGATGCCGGGGTATACGCATACCGTTTTCCAATCGTTAGGGGATGATCTTGCAGAGCGGACAATCACTTTTACCGCTCCTTCAAAGACGTTCAACATCGCCGGTTTGGGAATCAGCAACATCATCATTAAAAATGAGAATATGCGTAAAACCTTTGTAAAAGCCCAAGAGCTTGGGGCGGGAGCATTGTTCACGGCATTGAGCTATAAGGCCTGCGAAATTTGCTATACGCAATGCGCGGCGTGGCTTGATGAATGTTTGTCCGTAATCGATGCCAATCAGCGTATTGTGCAGCAGTTTTTCCAAACGCATCATCCCGAAATTAAAGCGCCGCTCATCGAAGGCACGTATCTGCAATGGCTCGATTTTAAGGCGCTGGGAATGGAACACAAGGCTTTGGAAACCTTTATGACGCAGACCGCACAGGTATTCCTAGATGAAGGATATATCTTCGGCGAAGAAGGCAGAGGTTTTGAACGGATTAACCTTGCCGCCCCCGCATCGGTCATTACTGAAACTCTCGAACGGCTGAGCCGCGCATTGGAGACATTGAAGCGGTAAAAATAATTATATCACGCATGAGCTGCATGCAAGCCAATCAGCCTTACCGTTCAGGACAACTGTCTTCGATTGCTTTAAAAACAGTCTGATGCGTTTACCCTGCCTTCCCGTTCTTTGCGTCTTTAAAAAAGCTGACGATAATACAGATCATAATGATGCCGAGCGGGAAGGCGGCGATAATCGATAAGCTTTGCAACTGGCTGAGATTGCTGCCGGTAAGGATGAGCGCAGCCGGCAGTAAGATAAAAACAACCGACCAAAAAGCCCTCAGGCTCTTTTTAGGTTCACAGCCTTCCAGTTCCTGCTGCGAATAAGATGCGATAACCATCGTAATCGCGTCGAAAGTGCTCGCATAAAGAGCAATCATCGTGATGATGAGCAGCACTAAACCGGCTTTCGCAAGCGGTAGTGTTTCTAGAATGCTTAAAATAATCTCGTCTGGAGGGATACCGGCAGCAAGCCGTTCGGCAGCCGGTAAGAATCCATGTGTTTCCAAATAAAGTCCGTAGTTCCCCAGCACGATAAACGAGCAATAAGTTCCCGCGATGCCGCACATAAGTCCGCCCAGTACGGTATTCCGTACCGTCCGCCCTTCAGAGATTGTTCCGATAAAGAACGGCGTTGCGACAAACCACGCAATCCAATATGCCCAATAAAAAATCGTCCACTGCTGCGGGAACCCTGTACCGGCTGCACCCGAAATCCGCAGGGGATCCATCCATGTGGAAAGCGAGATAAAGTTTTGCAGCATCTTCCCTATGCCGGTTATGCTTGTTTCGATAATATAGAGTTTGGGACTAAACAAAAACACAAATACAATGAGGCTGGAAAAACACACAACAGCAACCTTTGCCAGATGAGAAATGCCTTTTATTCCAAGTAGAACAGCTGAGGTATATACCGCTGCAATAATGCAGAGCACAGCTAATGTCAGCTCCCGTGATTCGGGAATGCCGGAGATGGTGGAAATTGCCAGCGATAACAACGGTGTTGCAAGCGTGAATGTTGTCGCGGTTCCTGCTAAAAGTCCCACGACCGAAAACACATCGATGACAGTACCAAGTACGCCATCGATTTTTTTACCGAAAAGAGGGCGGCACGCTTCGGATAGTTTTTGCTTTTTCCGCTGCCGTACATGGAGCATATAGCCAAATGCCACGGCGCATACGATATGAAAGCTCCACGGTGTAATACCCCAGTGGAACAGCGGGTACGTTGCCGCCCAATCTTGTCTTTCTGCGGCCGTAAGCATTCGGTGTCCGAACGGTGATGCTGTGTAGTAATATCCCCATTCGATAAGCGACCAATACAAAATATCTGCAGCCATCGTGGAGGTAAAGATCATAGCACCCCATGTAAAATTACTATAGCGCGGTTTATCGAGAGAGCCTAACCGTATTGCTCCGTATTTTGAAAAAACAAGATAGAATGCGGTACACACTACTCCGAAACCGAGAAGTATATAAAAGAAACCGAGTTTGTTGACAAAAATATTCCATAAACTATCGATAGCCTTCATCGATTGCTGCGGAAAGGTAAGCAACAGTGCCGCAATGCCGGTTACAATGACGAGCGGCAAAAGGGTAATAATCCAGTCGATTTCTTCGAAACCGTGCATACCTTTGTTATGTTTCCGATTATTCATCATTTGTCTCTTCTTTCCGGTCATCTGTAAACTCCGTCATCTGCATAACTTGCTTGTAATAATCTTTTGCGTACCGGTACATCTTTAACCCGTACTCACCGAAGTTTTCTCCCAATGCTTGTTTATAGCATGTCCACAGCGCCCATAAGAATCCTGCAAGCGCAACATAGATATAGACACGCAGTTTTTCTTCGCCTTCCGGATCGCGGCGGAAGTAACGATGCATAAGATCGTTTATTTGCGCTTCGGAAAAGTAAGAGTAAATGGAAAACATTGCGAGGTCAGCCAGCGGGTCGCACATCGCAGCGTATTCCCAATCGATCAGTTTTACCTCACTGTCACTGATAATAAAGTTATCGCAGATTAAATCGATATGAGTCAGTACCTCCGGTTTTTTCAGTGTGTCGAGTAAATCGAGCAAAGTGTTCATCTTTTCCCGGATTTCGGCATAATCATAGAAAAGAATACCGTGCTTTGCTTCCGCTTGCTTTTCATAAAAATTAATCCGCTCTCTAAAATTAAAGCGGTGTCGTACCGTAATACCGGAGGTATGCAATTTACGCGCAATCCACATACACGCTTCCAAATCATCCGGATTGTGGGGATCAGCGATATGCATATTTTCTTCAAACTGACTGATTTTTACCCCGGTCATTTGATCAAAATAGATAATCTTATCGGATATGCCGAGCGGCTCAATCGCCTTATACACTGCATGTTCCTGTTTTCGGTTGATAAGAATATCAGTACCGGCGCCCGGAATGCGGAAAATATATTTGTTGTTATTCAGTTCAAATATGAAAGATTTATTTGTCATACCAAGCCGTAGCGGGCGCAAATTTTTAATTTGCATTTCAGGCTGCCCGAATACGCGGGAAATCATTTCCATCCATTTATTCTGTGTGGAAACCATGTATGATGTATCGAATTGACGCAGCTCTTCCAAGGATTCAAATTCATATACTTGATTAGCGGGTTGTTTATTTGCGAACATCGTCAGCGTATTTAAATGACGGCTCAATACGTCTTCCCAGTACCAGTCGTCGGTATCCTCACGGTGATAGGCTTCTTCAATCATCGGACGAATGGCATCGGAAAAAGCACGCGAAAAATAGACCGGCCCGTACATTACCCATGCGTTCCTACCGCCGATCTTTACCTTCATTATCTTGTCGTGTAAACCGAGCTGCAATACCCATTCATTGGTTTTTTCGTTCATTTTTACGGACGAATACCATGAATCGTATTCATACGCATGATACATATTTTTCCGCAGCCAGTTGTCGCTGGATAAAATATAAGTGTTTTTGAGTCTGTCTCGGACGTGATACAGTGTTGAAAGGTTGTTTTTGCTTTCAAAATCGGGATTATACACAAGTTTTACATTGTATTTATCGATGAGGTATTCAAAGGTCTCTTTCAGATAACCGACGACTACCGTGATATCGGTAATACCGACTTCTTGTAACTGCTTGATTTGGCGTTCAATCATCCGTTCGCCGAAAACTTCCAATAACCCTTTGGGAATGGCGTAGGTGAGCGGAATAAAGCGTGAACCGAAACCCGCGGCCATGATGATGGCATTATCAACCTTGCATGAATCGTATTCGGTATGAGCTTTAATGGTTAAAACTTTTTTGCCGATGGCAGGTAAGCCGTTCGTCTTAAGAAGGCTGTCCTGTTCCATAGAAAAAAGAATTTGATTGACATACGCGAGCGATATTTTTAAGGTTCCGGCAATTTCACGTTGCGTGATGGCCGGATTCTTTTTCATTAACTCGATAATCTGAAAATATCGTTTTTTCATATAGAATGAAGTATATTTCAGTTTTTGTTCACTGTCAATGATAAAACGTCGAAGAACTGAACAAAAAAGATAATAGACGAAGAATTTGTCTATATTTCAAAAGACTGATTGTAATAGAAGAAACCTTATTGTATCATAGACGCATGAATATAAAGGAAAGAAAAATGACATGGCGTACATACCTTGCCTATGGCGGCGGGGATTTGTACGGCGGCGGCTGCTTTTTTATTGTTACGACATTTTCAATGTATTATTTGGTAAACGTTATCGGGCTGCATCCGGCGTTGGCAGGGTTAATTCCGGCGATCGGTAAGGTGTGGGATGCAGTTTCCGACCCGATGATGGGATATATTGCCGATAACACGCCGCAGACACGGTTCGGAAAGCGGCGCGTGTGGTTTTTGGTTTCCATTCTTCCGATAGCTCTATCGTTTATTCTGATCTGGTTTCCGGTTACGATAGAAAGTCAAACGGGAAAATTTATTTTTTATACCGTTGCCTATATCATCTTTTTTACTGTTTCCACCGTGTCTTATATTCCATATGCAGCGCTCAGCGCCGAAATAACAAAAGATTTTTCGGAGCGGAATAAACTGAACAGCACTCGTCTGATGTTTTCGTTTGTTGCAACGCTGCTCGGCGGGCTATTAGCGCAGCCTATTATCGATCATTTCAACGGAAGTGCCCAAGGGTATTTTATCATGGGCTGCGTATTTGCGCTCATCTTTGCACTCCCGTGGATTCCGCTCTATGTTGAAACATGGGAACTTCCTCAAGATGAAGCTGGAAAAAAATCGACTCAGTCGTTTATAAAAAATTTCTTGTCGCTATTTCAAAATAAGTCATGCAGAATTCACATTACGATGTACGTGTGTTCTTTCGGTGCACTTGATATCTTTATGTCGTTTGTGCTCTTTTATATTGTTGACTATTTAAATAAGGGCAGCATCTTTGTCATTGCGCAGGGAAGCCTTCTCATTACTATGATGGCAGCCTTACCGGTGCACAGCTATTTTATCAATCGGAAAGGACATAAGCCTGTCTACACTACAGCGCTTACCGTATTCATCCTCGCTATTTTATTGATGGGGCTGCACACTCCTACTTCCGGTAGTGTTTGGGTAATACTGAATATGGTACTTATGGGAATAGGTATATCGGCGAATAACTTAATACCGCATCAGCTGCTGCCGTTTATTTCCGATATAGACCGCGTGATGAGCGGGAAGCAGCGGGCAGGTACCTATTCGGCGGCGATGACGCTTTCGCGAAAGTTATTTTTAGGCTTAATTATTATGCCGACCATCGGCGTTGGATTGAGCAAAATAGGATATAAAAATCCGGTACCTTCAATTTTAACGCAAAGCCAATTTGCAGAAGCCGAAGCGCTCTGTAAAAATACCGCGACACCGTTTTCGGAAATAGAAAAATATTACACTTTGTATGAAGACGGCAACCTGCATCTAAAATATATCAGTAAAGATACCGACGGCATAATAAAAAATGTTTACAAAAAACACAAAAATACTGCGAGTGCTGAGACAACTGCTTTTTTTGAAAACACTGTTTCTTTTACAGAGATTCCGATAAATATCTTTGATGATTTTATCGTACCGTCGTTTCATACCGGAGACTTTACTCAAGCCGATAATAAATTTCTTGTAGTGTCTGCGTACAAGAAAGACGGAAACAGTTATAAAAAAAGAGCTCCGCCTGAGTTTTATACAAAATCCGATTTATATGATTTGAAGGTGTTATTGGATACGATTGATTTTAAGTATTCGGGCATTGGGCAGGTTCAAAAGCCGCTGCAAAAACAAGAAACACTCAATAAAATCAGATTGATGTTTATTGTGCTGCCGGTTTGTATGCTGCTGCTCGGCATTTTGTTTGCTTCGCAATTTAAAGTTACACCGGAAAATCATCAAATCATTTTGAATGAAATCAAACGACTTGAATCCGGCGGAAAAAAAGAAGATGCCGATGCAAAGACAAAAGCCGTATGCGAATTATTAATCGGGAAAAAGTATTGCTGAAGGGAGTACACGTGAAAAGTGCGATAGCCGTGTCGGTTACCCCCTCATCGCTTCTACCTTAGCAATAATTTGCCAATTTTTTTCATCGGTGAGTATTTCTTTTCTCCACTTAAATGACGATTGAGTAATATCGGAAAATATGTATCGCATAGCATGGTCGGTATTTTCGGTGAGGATAATTTCATCACCGTGTTTTTCAGCGGTAAGCTGGAATGCCCCACCCATACACCCGTAAAATATATCCCATAGTCCGGTTTTAGGATTGTAAATTCTGATTGTTGTACCATATTCCGCATCGGGCTGGGGGTGTATCTTTCTTTCATTCCGGGAGGGGACGATAAACGTGTCTTGAACTGCGGTTCCATCAAGTACCCGTGAAAACAACCATTCTCCCTTAACACTTCGCATTTCGGCGGAGTCCAAATGATCTATCCACAGGATGTTCCATGTACCGATAAGTGCACCGAATATATCTCGGTCTTGCGGAACTTTCTCATTCCGTGAATCGCTATAAAGAGATTCTAAAAACGCGTTCATAAGATCATTTCTCCATTTAGATTGTCAAAATAAAGACTCTGTAACTATATCTTCCCGCACCTGCCGGATGCAATAACTAAATCGCTCAGCCATTCGGCACATTCCGGGGTAAGCAAACCGCGCGGCATGCGCCATGTCCAGTTTTTCCCAAGGGTAGAAGGTTCGTTCATGCGCGCCTCTGCCCCCAGTGCATACAGGTCTTGGAACGGAATAACGGCAAAGACTGCTACCGAGAAAAACGCTTGCTTAATCAGCTCGGCACAGAGGTCGTCTTTAAAAGCAGCGGCTTGCAAGGCTGTCCCGTCGTCTACTGCAGGAGACACCGCATCGGACGTGCCGTGCCGTGCTGCGGTATACTCCGCCGAAAACAGCTCGTCGAGCAATTCTACGGCAGGTTTTTCACCGTAGAGGTAGAACAACAGTACTTCAAAATCATCCCGTGAGAGTGTGTCGAGCCATGCCCGCAATGTAGTGTTGTCATGAGTACCGGTGTACACGACAGCATTTTGCGTATACCGGTGCGGTAAAAAGGCATCGGTAAAGCCTACTTCCCGTACCTCTGCGGCGCTAAAGGCGAATTGTAAGATTTTCATTCCCGGCAACCGGAAGTCGTCGCGAAGACGCTCCACCTGCGGGGTAATAACCCCAAGGTCTTCGGCAATAATCGGCAAACCTTTGGCATATTCACTGTTCTTTTTGAGCAATGCGCGCTGTACCGCTTCAAAAAAATGATGATCGGGGCCGGGCAGCCATTCGCCGTTTTCCGCAGTCGGAGCGCCGAAGGGTACCGCCCAATACGCTTCAAAGCCCCGGAAGTGATCGATACGGATATAATCGACGAGTTCCAAACATGCATCAATGCGGTCAATCCACCAGCGGTATTTATCGGCCTTCATCGCCTCCCAATTATAGAGCGGGTTTCCCCATAGCTGTCCCGTTGCGCTAAAATAGTCGGGCGGTACTCCGGCAACCGCTGTCGGTACACCGTTTTCATCCAGCTGGAAAAGTTTTTGATTCGCCCATACATCAGAAGAATCAGGGGCTACGAAAATCGGGATATCCCCGATAATCGAAATACCTTTTTCATTCGCATAGTGCCGAAGCCGCGTCCACTGTTCAAAAAAGAAAAATTGAATAGCCTTATAGCGGTCAATCTCGTGCCGATGTTCCTGCGCCCAACGTTTTAATGTCTCTATGTCGCGGCAGGCAAGTGCCTTCGGCCAATAGTTGTTCCACAATTTTCCGGATACACCTTCTTGAGCTGCCTGCGCATCGTATACTTCTTTAATCGACATGAAGAGCGCATAGTCGTCAAGATGTTTATTCGCCTTTTGAAAACGCCGGAAGGCCGCTTTCAATTCTGCACCGGCGGCACCACCGTCTTTAATCCTATTAAGAAATGCCGATGCGGCTTTTTTTAAGAGCGGTATTTTCCAATAGACTACCGAACCAAAGTCGATATTACCATTTGTAGAGAGGTACTCCGGTAACTTGATATCATCGGCAGTCAAATATCCTTGCTCCGAAAGTGTGTCCAAGTCGATCAACAGCGGGTTCCCGGCAAAGCTCGAAAATGCCGCATAGGGAGAATCCCCATAACCGGTCGGACCGAGAGGCAATACCTGCCATAGCCGTATATGCGCGGAATGAAGCCAATCGATAAAATTATATGCAGATTTTCCAAGAGTTCCTATTCCTTCATTACTGGGGAGGGAAGTCGGGTGCAGCAGAATTCCTGCCGAGCGGTTTAAAAGCTTTTGGGTCATAATACCTCCGGTAGGCAGATTAAAGTTCAAGTATTTCTATTAATATTCGCCGGGCAGAAGCGCTATGGAAAATAATTCTTTGCCGTTTTTATCCATATAGATATAAATCACGGTAATACCGTCTTTTCTTATTTGATAGATCATTTGGTTTGTTTTCAGTTTTTCTTTTACCATATTTTCTACTGATTTCTGTACAACGCCCCACATTTGTTCAGTCATGTCTTCATAAACACCGCCGGAAAAAAGATATGTGTATACAAGCGCATGCTGTTCCTCTTTGTACTCGAGCTTTGTGAGAGTGGTTGCTTCATCAATTTCCAGAGGGCATTGCTTCGTTACCCCTTCTGCCATGGCATGATATAAACCGGCTTTTGAATTTGTATTTTCGGTAGACGTGCGGGGCTTTTCTTTTGCCTTAGCAGCATTATTTGCCGTTTGGCAAGATGACAGACAAACCCAACACAAGGCAAGAACTATTGATAATACGATCCGTTGCGTGTTTTTCTGCAATTTCATATATGACCTCCCATTAAAAATCTCAAAGTTTTCGAGACGCTCTATACTGAAAGAATGTACCACACTTTTCGGTTTATGAAAAGATAATGCGGCAGCGGTATCATATTGATAACCTGTATCTGTTTAGATTAAAAAAGAGTGTTTTTATGATATAACGTATACCTTCGGTATTATACGAATAGATACGATTGATATTTCGAAAAAAAAGCCCTCCGCATACTTATCATGCAGAGGGCTTTTCACTTAGTTTCTACGGCTTCGGTCAATCGCAATTCCGATTGATCGGGAACCCCTTAGTTTGATTTTATCGCAATCTGCCGGCGGGGAGCAATCTCCTTGCGCGGTATATTGACGGTTAACACGCCGTTTTTAAAGCCGGCTTCAACCTTGTCTTGGTCGATATCTTCGGGTAGCGTAAACCGTCTGACAAAACGGCGTTGTGTGCGTTCACGGATAAGGAATTGTTCACCGTTGGGTTTTTCTTCCGTCTCTTTTGTTTCCTCATGGCTGGAAGCAACCGTCAAAACGCGTTCTTTTAAGTGAATAGTAACATCTTTTTCCGTATAACCGGGAAGATCGATGTCCATAATATAGGCGCCGCTTGTTTCGCGTACGTCAACAGTCGGATAAGTTGCATTCGCCAACGGACTGAAAACGCCGAAATGGGAGTTGTCGTGATTTAATGAGTCAAGCATAGAGTCCGCAAATAAGGGATTAAAAATACTTAGTGAGTTCATAGTTTTCCTCCAAAAGGCTTCGTAATAATAGGACTTTTAGAAAGTCCTTGAAGTTTTTCAACTTCACTTATTATTAAGCAATCAGCGTGCCAAGTTTAATTACAAAAAACCTCGGTGTATATGGCTGTTTTTCCACAATAATTCAGCGTATACAGTACAAACAGCAGTTAAAACAGGTTCAAAACCGGTTCTTTTCTCAATTTTTCGAAACTCAAACAGCATTTCAACCCCTGATTACGCTCTTTTTCCGGCACACTGT
The DNA here is from genome assembly GCF_000775995.1 of Treponema sp. OMZ 838. Lineage (NCBI taxonomy): Bacteria > Pseudomonadati > Spirochaetota > Spirochaetia > Treponematales > Treponemataceae > Treponema > Treponema sp. OMZ 838. The sequence continues at coordinate 1,025,460 of NZ_CP009227.1, forward strand.
GTCATTTTATATACCATATTGGGTCAATATTTTTGATATAAATAAAATACTGTGTCATTATGAAACATATTTGACAGCGTCGTAACTATTGCTCTTTTTTTCTATTTTTCTCTTTAAAAACAGAAAAAATCGGTTATACTATCTCTTATTCATTTGTTGACAGATAAAAACAATATGATTATGGTAATACCTCTCTTATAGCGAAAGCTATGTTAATATCACCATAGTCCCAGAGACGCATCCGGAGGCGGGCATGAATGTAACCGATTATCTTAGCGAAACCGAATGGAAAAGGCTGCTGCAGTTTTCCGAAAAACTTGAAACGCCCTGTGTTGTTATCAATTTAGATCGAATTAAAAAAAATTATCTTGAATTAAAGAAGTTCTTTTCCACTGCTGATATTTATTATGCGGTGAAGGCAAATCCTCATGAGGAAGTTTTAAAGCTTCTCATTGAGCTGGGAGCAAACTTTGACATTGCCTCACGTTATGAACTTGATAAGATTCTTGCCCTAGGGATAACCCCTGACCGTCTCAGTTATGGCAATACGATCAAAAAAGCAAAGGATATTGCCTATTTTTATGAAAAAGGCGTTCGACTATTCGTTACCGACAGTAAAGATGATTTAAAAAACCTCGCAAAATATGCACCCAAATCGCATGTCTATGTCCGCATCTTGGTTGAAAACACCAATAGCGCCGACTGGCCGCTTTCCCGTAAGTTCGGCTGCCATCCCGATATGGCCTACGATCTCTGTATTTTAGCGAAAGAACTGGGGCTTATTCCTTATGGTATTTCATTCCATGTCGGCAGCCAGCAGCGGGATATCGGGCAATGGGACGATGCTATTGCAAAAACAAAGTATCTGATGAGCTCTCTTGAAGAAGAAGAAGACATTGAACTCAAGATGATCAATATGGGCGGCGGATTTCCTGCTTCGTATGTTGTGCCGACCAATGAGCTTTCCGAATATGCAAGCGAAATCAATCGATATCTTGACGACGATTTCGGCGATGAACGTCCCCGTATCATCCTTGAACCGGGACGGTCTATGGTTGGCGACGCCGGCGTTCTTGTTACCGAAGTTATCACCGTTTCGCGAAAGAACAATACAGCTTTGCAGCGTTGGGTCTATGTTGATGCCGGCGTTTTTAACGGATTAGTGGAAACACTGAACGAAAGTATTAAGTATCCTATCATAACCTCAAAGGATTCAAATTGCAGTAGACGCGGTGAGGTGATTCTTGCAGGACCGACCTGTGATAGTATGGATATTATGTATGAAAAGCATAAATACCAACTTCCAATTAATCTTAAACCGGGGGATAGGGTCTACTTTCTGAGTGCCGGTGCATATACGGCAAGTTATGCATCTGTGGAGTTTAACGGCTTTCCTCCGCTTAAAACCTATATTATGAAATAAAAAACGGCACAAAGAAAAGTTCTTTGTGCCGTCTATTACCGCATTGTACGGTTATTTCGCAAAGCGTTCGCCGAATTCCTTGCACTTTTTCTGTGCCTCTTCATCGGGATCGTCATAAGCAATGAGTCCTTCTTCAAACACATCGGCTCCATCACGCTTTGCCCGTTCTACCCAAGTCTGCATCCATTCGCCATCCGCCCATTCGTAAGACCCGAACAGCGCGATTTTGCGTCCTGAAAGCTTATTTTCGATAGAAGCAAAGAACGGTTCAAATTCATCCGGTTCAAGTTCCTCAGACCCCATCGCAGGGCAGCCGAAGGCGATTTTGTCATAACTATCTAATTTGTCCGCACTGAACTGCGAAACAGTGAATAATTCCGCCTCTGCTCCGCCTGCTTTCAGTCCGTCCATAATACAATGAGCCATTTTTTCGGTATGACCGGTTCCGCTCCAAAATACTACTGCAACTTTTGCCATAGAAAACTCCTTATAAAGTGTGATGAGAATAATATAAGTATTATTCTACTGTTAGGCAACACAAACTATCTCAAAGATAGTCATGCCGCTCTTTATCTGTAAAGCAAAACGCTCTTTACATTCCGTATATTGATGAAACACTTGTAATGCCTGTTCCGGATTGCTGTATACCTTCCAATACCCGCAAAACAGACAATTTTGTCCCCCCGTTCTTACATACTGCATTACATCGTCGGCAGGATAGCCTAAAAAAAGGCCGATCTCATGCGGAAAGTTTTTTCCTTGCTCTCTGCTCCGTGTTCCTATAAAACCAGACATCCGCTCTTTTAATCGTATAATAATTGCATCAAGCCCGCATTCCGGCTGATACCCGAAATACCGTAGCGCTGCAAACACTTTCGGCTGGCAGCAAAAATGAGCAAGCAAATCCTTCCGATATACTAATACTTGAGCACGATCTTCGCATACGCAAATCGGAGTAAAATATATTCCTTGGTCATTTAGCATTGCATTATAAGCATCGCACCATTGAATATCGGCACTTGGAAACGACACGAGATTCGCCGGCTTAATTCCTGCCAGACAGGGGGCGGCATGACGAGCAAGGGCTGCCTCAACGTAAGCGTACGGTAACATATTCTTATTATGAGCATAGAACCCGAAAAATGTCAACTGGAAGCAACAGCGATTTTCGAGCAAATGCACCAATTTGTGCTGATGAGACGGCTTTAAATGCTTGAATATTATACTTGACAATATATTATATTATAAATAATATTATACTATCCAAAGAAACACTGCTAACCGTATTAAAAACGGTTTCCCTTGGTTAAAGATAAAAGTAGGAGCAACCCAATGAAAGAAAAATTAGCTCAATATCACTCATTAATCGAAAGCGAAGCCGATATTATCGCGGTAATGGCAAATACCAGCGCTTTTATTATGGAAAATCTCTCCGGTTTAAACTGGGCAGGTTTTTATCAAATGAAAGGTGATGAATTGGTACTGGGGCCATTTCAAGGCCGACCGGCTTGCTATCGAATTAGTCATGGAAAAGGCGTCTGCGGTCATTGTGCAGTCAGTCGAAAAACGATCATGGTACCCGATGTACACGCTTTTCCAGGGCATATTGCCTGTGATGCAGCAAGCAAAAGCGAATTAGTTGTACCGATTATTCACAATGGTATTTTATTCGGTGTAATTGATCTCGATGCACCCAAGTACGATCATTTTACCGATGCTGACAAGCGCCTTATCGAGGCTATTGCCGAGATATTTTCCCAAAAATTATAAAAACTGCTGCAAGGAGTTATTCGCCTCTATGAAAAAGATTGCTTGTATAACGATATGTCTATCCGCGGCCATTGCCCTTTTTGCTCAAACGGAAACAGGGGCGGCTCAAGATTCAGTGTATCAAAAACTCTTACAGTACCGTGTTGAACACGACAGCCATTACCGGCAGCTGCAAATGCAGGCGGATATTGCAGCCAATAAAGCAGAAAAAGCAAAAACCGAATCGTTAGTAACAATGGAAGTCGGCAGCGGAAATACGCAGCTTGTTCTTAATACGGATGCGAATAAACGAGGTATTACAACCGAACCGTATGCAAATATCGCATTACCTTCGTACAATAATACAGGCATAAAACTGAGCGTACCGTACAGTAAAGTAGGGCAGCGGCAAGAAACCGGCACCGAGGTTTCTGTGTCTACCGATATCTATTCCAAAAATGCAGAAGCAAAAAAATATACGCTTAACCTTGCGCAATCCGCGGCAGATCAAGCGCGGCGAGCAAAAGAAGAAGGTTTGGCGCTTGCTGAAAAGCAGTTCCTTCAAGATATTCAGCAGCTTTTGGACGATTATACAACACTGCTTGATAAAGAACTGAGCGAAGTAAAAGCTGAGATTCAATATAATCAAACAAAGGCACAAGGCTATGCCGACAGTTCTACAAAAATGCGTACGGCCAATTTAGAGCGGTTGGGTGCAAAACGGGAACATCAGAATGCGGATTTTAACTTTTCGGCGTCATACCATGTTTTTGCGGAAAGCTGCGGACTTTCAACCGATGAGGCACCTCAAACGTTTTTAACGTCGCTACGGGATTCCATCCCCATACAAAAGGCCACGGATATTGAACAGTATCCTCAAACTGCTTATAAAAAACTTGTTGAAGCGGAACAGCAGCATACTCAAAATGCGGCTAAACGGGATATTGAGCTGTCTCCGTTTTCCATCGGGGCAGATGCCGGTTATAAATTGCGTAATACGAAAATCGGCAACGCCTCCGCAAAAAATGAGCATTCCGTCTTAGGCGGATTGAGTATGCAATTCCCCGGAGGGAAGGCGTACACCGGCGTCGAGGTTCCGCTTTCCGATCCTAAAAACACGGCAATTAAACTGTCATTCAGCTGGAATCCTTTTTCGATTCAGTATCGGAAACTCGATAAAAAAAATGCAGAGCTTGAAGATGCGATTGAGCGGCTTAAAATTGAAGATGCAAAGGAACAGTATCAAAAACAGCTCCATACCAATAAAACAGCGAAGGAGCAGATGATATGGCAGCAAACGGCGACAGCGGATGAATTAAGCATCTATAAGCAAAATGCCGATGACCATGCCCAATGGTACCGCAACGGTGTTATCAGCAAGGTTGAAAGCCTGCAAGCAGAACTTGAGTATAAAAAAGCGGAAGTCCGCTATGCAAAGGCTAAAACAGCCGTTATGATTTTCAATATCGATACGGCGCTGCTGTTTGAAAAGCGATAATGCAATACTATCAGGAATAAATCTAAGGACAGCCTCTAATGAGAGGTTCTTATAAGGCAAAGAATTATGAAAACGGAAAAGCATAAAGAACAACAGAATGTAGAATGGAAAGCTGAATGGAAGGAAGAGTACCTCAAATGGATATGCGGCTTTGCAAATGCGCAAGGAGGCAAAATATATATCGGTAAAGATGATAAGGGTGAGACGGTCGGCCTAAAAAATGCAAAAAAACTGCTGACGGATATTCCCAATAAAGTACGAGACGTATTAGGCATCATTGTCGATGTAAATTTACATACCAGCCATACTAAAGAGTATTTAGAGATCAGTGTTTCTCCGAGTTCATATCCGGTTAATTATAAAGGGGAATATCATTATCGCAGCGGCAGTACAAAACAGTTGCTCAAAGGCGCTGCTCTTACGCAATTTCTGTTTGAGCGTACGGGACTTACTTGGGATAGTGTTCCGATGGAAAAACTTGATATGAAGGATTTCTGGCACGACAGTTTTGCTCTTTTTCGTAATCAAGCACTCCTAAGTAAAAGGATGGACGAGAAAGATTTGCAGATAACCGATGCGCAGTTGTTGGATCATTTAGGTCTTGTCAAAGACGGGCATATTTTAAGAGCTGGTATGATGTTATTTTATCAAGACCCTGAAAAATGGATTAATGGCGCGTATATCAAAGTCGGTTATTTTAAATCCAATACCGATATTGCATATATGGATGAAATTCACGGGTCATTGATTAGTCAAGCGGAAAAAGTAATCGATTTATTGTTTACAAAATATTTGACAGCTGATATCACGTATGAAGGTGTTACCCGTATTGAAACATATCCGTTCCCTAAAGCCGCAATTAGGGAGGCGGTGTATAATGCGATTGTTCACAAAAATTATGCAACTCAGATTCCTATCCAGATTAGCGTATATAAAGATAAATTATATATTTCCAACGACTGTATCCTGCCTGCAGGCTGGACAGTCGATACACTGATGAGTAAGCATCGTTCAAAACCATTTAATCCGAATATTGCGAATGGTTTTTTCAGAGCCGGTTTAATAGAAACATGGGGGCGCGGTATCGAAAAAATCTGTGAGGCATGTATTGAACACGACACTCCTATACCCAAGTACACTGTACACCCAGAAGATATTATGGTGATGTTTGAATGCTGTAAAAAAGAGATACATACCGGTGTCGTATGGGAGAAGCCGCAGAGATTCTATGATAAACGGTATGAATATCGCATGAATACCGACATGAATACCGACATGAATACCGACATGAATACCGACATGAATACCGCTGTCGGTACTTCTACTGATGATACTGTTATCCAAAGAGTATTGCATTTTCTGATACAATACCCCAAGAGCACGCAAAAAGAAATCAGTGAAAAACTTGAGGTAACGACCCGGACGGTCGAACGTACAATTGCAACATTAAAAGAACAAGGATATATCAAAAGAGCTGGGAATAACCGTTCCGGATATTGGGAGATTAAAAAATATAATTGGAGGACACGATGAGTATCAATAAAAAGCCGCTGACGACACGGCAGCGAAAATCGCGGAAAACGAGAATTATTGTTATTGTATGCATAGCGGCGTTAGTAGGCGGCTGGTATATTTTTATGAAGCCTAAAAGCACAAAAACAGGTGATTTACCACCTTTAACGGTAAAAAAGGAAATCGAACACAATCAAATTGAGGTGTCCGGTTATATCGAAGCGGCACAGACGCAGGTTTTAGAAGCGCCCGGCGAGGGGTTTATCGAACAGGTGCTGGTAAAAGAAGGTAATAAAGTAAAAAAAGGAGCACTCTTGTTTGCGCTTGATACCGATAAACAAAGCTATGATGTTGCCCGGCAGTCATTTGCAATAAAACAAGAGCAAATAAACGGTTCTTCGCAGAAGTTGAGCTTGATGGAACAGGAATTGCGGCTTCTGGAAAAACAGCTCGCCGATCGCAAAGTGTATGCTAAATTTGACGGCATTGTTGCAGCTTTCACGATTTCGCAAGGACAATACGCCAAGGCCAAAGATACCTTTGGCACACTGATTGACCGCAGTTTTCTTAAAGCCACGGTCGAAATTGCCGAAAGCGATGCGTCCCGCCTTGCAGTCGGACAAAAGGTTGATATGACATTCCCCGCCGAACCGGATATTAAAGTGCAGGCGGAGGTTATCTCCTATCCGGCAATAGCGCGGCTGACCAGCCTTGGGCGGACGGTTGTCGATACGCTGATCCGGCTGGATAATCCGCCGGAGAAAATTCTTCCCGGTTATTCTTTTAACGGAACCATCGTAACCGGCGCCGATTCCGAAGCGCTTATAGTAGAGCAAGACGCCATCCGTTATGTGGAAGGGAAGCCGTTTGTCGATAAAATCGATGGCAATACCACACAGGAAATTGCGGTAACTGTTGAACCGTATATTAAAGGCTTTGTGAAGATTCTCTCCGGCGTACAGGAAAACGACGTGCTGAAAAATCAAGCAAAGCCGAACAACGATAGAGATTTCTAGGAGACGAGCAGTGAAACCAGGGATGATTGTCTCCCTTGATTCGGTGGTAAAAACCTTTTTTATGGGAGAAAACGAAGTACATGCCTTGCGCAGCGTCTCGTTCGATATACCGGAAGGGAGCTTTGTTTCGCTTATGGGACCGTCCGGTTCAGGTAAAACGACCTGTATGAATATGATCGGCTGCCTTGACCGTCCGACGGCAGGCGCTATCTATGTTGACGGAGAAAACACTGCCGAAATGACCGAAAAAGATTTGGCGTTTTTGCGGAATAGAACGATCGGGTTTGTCTTTCAGCAGTATTTTCTTCTGCCTACGCTTACCATTCTCGAAAACGTGATGCTGCCGCTCCGGTATCAGGGGCTGCCTGCCTCCGAACGGAAGAAACTTGCCGCCGAAGAGCTGGACAAAGTAGGATTGAGCAACCGCCTCAAGCACCGTCCAAGCGAGCTGTCGGGCGGACAAAAACAGCGTGTTGCCATTGCCCGCGCCCTTGTAACCCGGCCTAAACTGATTCTTGCCGACGAGCCGACCGGAGCGCTGGATTCCGAAACGGGGCAGTCCGTACTCGATCTTTTTTTCGATATAAACCGGCAAGGCACGGCGGTTATCATCGTCACTCACGATCCTGACATCGGTGCAATGGCACCGCGCTCCATCCACCTTAAAGACGGGAAAATCATCTCCGACACGGCGGTGCCGGAGATGAAAGTATGTACAACGGATACGGCTGTCGGGACAGATATAGAAAAGCATACATCAGACACTGCGGACGGCTCTCATGTTTGAAGATATCCTTTCAGCATTGCAGAATTTCCGGCACAATAAGATGCGCACGCTCCTTTCGCTTTTAGGGATTATGATCGGTGTATGCTCGGTTGTTATTACGATGAATTTAAGCCGTTCGCTGGAAGCAAGCGTTGCGTTGGTGTTTAAGGATTTCAGCAGTTCGATAGTCGCCGTGTGGCCTTCGTCGTGGCGGAATTCTGCAATTACTTTTAACGACCGCTATGCCGATATGCTGAAAAAAAAGATACCGCAGATAAAACGCGTTTTTTGGTTTGATTCGTTTAATGCCGCGGTCATGCGTGGCCGCCTGAACGCCGGCACGAAGGAATGTTTCGGTGTAGAATACGGGTATATGGAAGCGCAGAAATGGCATCTTGAATACGGCACGGGATTTACCGCTTCGGATTTTATGAGCGGTGCGCAGAAGGTTATTATCGGGGAAGATATTGCCAAAGGCCTATTTCCGGAAGGAAGCGCCGTAGGTAAAACGCTGACGCTGTCGGTGGACAATGGAAATGCTGCGCCGCTCCTTTTTACGTGTACGGTTATCGGCGTGCTCAAAACAAAACAGACGACGGTAGGGCAGATGCAGCGGTTTGTATTGATACCGCATTCATTTATAAGGCTGCAATTCGGCCGAAAGGAAGCTGACTCGGTTGATGTTGAATTGTACGATACCGTAATGGATATCGAAGCTGTTGAAGAGGCGATTAAAGCAGCCTCCGACGAATATGCAAACAGTAAAAATGCGGTACGGATATGGTCGGCGCAGTCGATGCAAAAACAGGTTCAGAGCAGTCTTGCGATGATTGCCGCTGTGCTGTCCGGTATTGCAGGGCTTTCGCTGTTGATAGGCGGTGTCGGTATTATGAATATCATGCTCGTAACGGTTGCGGAGCGGCGGCAGGAAATCGGCATCCGCAAAGCAATCGGCGCTACGACGGGAGCAATCCTTTCGCAGTTCTTAACGGAATCGGCAGCCATCAGCATTGTCGGCGGAGGCATCGGTCTTACAGCAGGTTTTTTAATCAGCCTTGTCGCCGTTACGCCGATTTTATCTCAGTTTTCAGGCGGAAGCGACGTTGTATTATCGTTCAATATGCGGGGTGCCTTGATGGCGTTTTTGATTTCCGCAGGAGCGGGCATTTTCTTCGGGCTATACCCCGCATGGCAAGCCGGCAAACTCGATCCGGTCAAGGCGCTGGAGGAAACATAAACACCATGTGGGAAGATTTTATCAATGCGTTCGGCAATTTCCGCAGCAAAAAATTGCGGACGGTACTGTCCCTTTTAGGGATTGCAATCGGCGTTACCGTTGTTACGGTTATCAGCAATATCGGCAGCTCTATGCAGGCAAGCATGGCGAAATTATTCAACCTTGATGCGATGAATATGATTCAAATTGAGCCTCGCTGGGATTTTGATAAACAAAAGCATCATATCAAACTGACTGAAAAATACCGTGAAGCATTAGAAAAAAATGTACCGCTCGTAAAAAACGTATTTTATTCAGGTTTTTTCAACGCAACAGTGTCGCACAATTCGTTTTATCTGAAAAATCAGCGGATAGTCGGTATTGAATACGGTGCGCTTGAAGCAAACGGGTACGAATGGTCTTATGGAAAGAGTTTTAGTCTTGATGATTTTGCGAATCGCCGGCATAAAATTATTCTGGTTGAAGATGAAGCAAAGGTGCTATTCCCCGAAGGAAACGCTATCGGGAAAAGAGTTACGCTTACCGTTCCGTATAATCAGGGACGCCAGTTTATTCCATTTTCGTTTGAGGTATGCGGTGTTGTAAAGCCGCGCAATCGGTTTTCCAGTATCGGTTCTTTTATGGTGCCGCGGTCATTTGTTGCAGAGGATATGGGTATCGGCAAAAATGATTCTGATCTCGCTTCGGTGCAGATTTACGATCCGGCATATATTGACGAAGCAACGACGCAGATAAAGGCATTTTCCGATTCGTTTGCCAAAACAGAGAACGCCTTATGGACGTTTTCGGAAAAAGATCTGATGAATCAAATCAATTCGCAAATCGGGCTGGTCAGCGTCGTACTTACCGTGATTGCAGTTATGTCACTTCTGGTCGGCGGTATCAACATTATGAATATTATGCTGGTTACCGTAACGGAGCGGAAAAAAGAAATCGGCATCCGCAAGGCGCTCGGCGCAAGCGAAGCGGTAATACGCAATCAGTTCTTGGTGGAGTCCGCGACGTTGAGTTTGACGGGAGGCATATTCGGTATGCTGCTTGGCGGAGGGCTTAGCATGCTTTTGGTACAAACCGTCTTTCAGTCCGACAATTTCAAGATGGTCTTTTCCCCGAATATTAGCGGTTCGGTTATTGCATTTGCCGTGTCCATAACCATCGGTATTTTCTTCGGTTTGCGACCGGCGGTTAAAGCCGCGCGGCTGGATCCGGTTAAAGCATTGGCGGATTAACATGGCAGCCTATAAACACAGTCAGCTTATAGACTTCCTTCATACCGGTATCTAAACTGTTTTATTCCGGCTAAGGCAACGGGAGCGGTGTACTAAGAAAGCCGATGGATTGATCTGTATTTTCTCCAAAGCACTGGATATACCGTGCATCCGTGGGTCTATTCTCAAACATTGTAAGCGCGCCGTTTTGCCGGTCCGTGCCGTTCGTTTGCAGTTGATATACGGTAAGAGGTTGTAAATCAGCACTCAACATAATCAATGAAAAAGATGAACACGCATTGCTATCGGTAATGTTCAGCGTCCATTGCTCATTTTCCAGTGTAAATTCAAATGGTAAAAAAGTGATTATCTGCGGCGCTTGCAGTGAAAAGGTTGTCTCCGTTTTATTTCCGCCCAAGTCGGACGCGCTCAGCGTATATTGTCCCGCAGGAAAAAAACGGCGGGGGTACTTAAACTTATTTGAACCGACCCATTGTGCATTCTTGGAATATCCTGTTTCCTGTAAAAAAACGGTGTTTTCCCGATGAAGAGCCCATTCAAGACCGGTAGTATCTTCACGCAGCGTCAAGTCTTTATAATCATTTCTGCCGTCACCGTCTTCAAGCAACATAAAAACGGCCAACCGCTCCGTTAAAGCCCCCTGTTGATTATAGCTATATATCCGCTGTTTTTTTACCAGTACAACAGTCGGCGTATTAAATGAACATGACGCGTACAGTAAAACAGCTGATAACAGACAGATAAAAGACAGGTGCTTCATCGGCCTAGAACATAAAAGAAAGATTAACAACCGTTAAATCGGAAGCCGATTTGCTCGCGCTGGATTCAAAGTGAACATTTCTGCTTTCGCATTGTTCTATAAGATACGAAATATAATACATACCAAGACTGCATATATCCGATCCTTCCGGTAATGCACGATAAAAGTCGATGAGCGAATTTTTATTAATATCCGCTTTTTTCATGTCGTTTATACTTGCTTTTATCGCTTCTGAAGAATCAGCTTTGTTATACACTGAAATTTGCATCTTACCCTGTGTACCGATCGAAGTGGTACTACCGCCTCCGATTTTCCATGAGACAAAGACCTTTACTTCCTTCCGTTTGAGTTCGGCAATAAGTAATTGGCGGACTTTCGGATCGAAAAGTGCATCTTGAGGATCTTCGATATTAGGGAATAGCTGCTTTGCCTCATTCCGCATATTTATATTTTCAGCACTTAAAATAAGCTCCATCAACACCAGCGAGATATATTCGGCTATCTTAGTTTTATCGATATATTCGGTAAGGCTGGTACGGATTGTCCGTATAATAAGGTCAAAATTCGGGGCTGCTTTAAATTTCGTAATGATAAACCAGATAAAAGGCCGCAGATTATTCAGGAATTTTTCACTCAGAAAAAGTTTCATATTTTTATCTGCGGGAGAAAGATCTTCTTTACTGATAAAGGCAGACAACGGAGCAAGAATTTCTTTTTTTGTTTTGTAAATGAGGTCTTCATTTTTCTTTAAAATCGCTGCCAGATATTGTTGATTGATGTGTGTTTTTTCATCAATAATATTTGCAGGATTGAGCCTGTTCCATTTCTTTATTACCGGCGAAGCCAAAATCTGTTTGAATATGAACATATCGTACTGCCGGTATAACAGGGAGAATACAATCAATTTTGATAAGTCCATAATTTCTTGGCGTGAAGCAACCAGTTCCGACTGCGAAATTTCAATCTTTGAAATATAGTTTGCGAGGATGAGGCGTTGAATGTTATCGGGCACAAAAGAATCCAGAGAGATTCCATACTCTTCAACATTCCCCGCCAGAGTAAACCGCAGCAGTTTCTTATTTTGCTTAATAAAGAAAGTTGAACCTTCCTGTGTTAAAACCAACTTAATAGGAAGATTTAATAACCGTTTCTTTTCTCCTGATGCCATAATCGTTGTCCTCGCCTTAAAGATACTATTTCTTAGAGATTAACCAATAACTTTCTCACTTCTGCTGCATAGCGGTAATTCGGTTTTTGCTTAAGCAACTGCTCAAAAATAGCCTTTGCCTCCGCTTTGTTATCTAAACTAATATACACTTTTCCAAGCTCATAGTAACTATCCCATGCTTGCGGATTTATTTTGATAATATCCCGATAGGTATCGCGTGCATTTTCTTTTAATCCTGCTGATAAGTAGACAGCTGCAAGATTTTGACGGGCATCGATATCTTTCGGCATAATTTTTATCGCATTTGTATAATAATCGATAGCTTTACCGTACTGATTTTTTAGCCCGTAGAGCTTTCCTAAATTCATATTCACTTCAAAGTTTGAAGGCTCCGCCCGATATGCGGCCAAGAGATGCTGTTCAGCACTGTCGAGATGACCGGCTTCAAGCTGAATCCGTCCAAGGTTGATACGTGGCTTGCTATAGTTCCCGTCAGCTGTAACCGCACGGGTATAGTAATCTTCAGCTTCGCGCAGCCGGTTGTTTTTTTCAAGTGCTAATCCATACGTGTATAAAAAGCGGGCGTCTTTATCGTTAACTGCTAAGGCTTTTTGTGCATTTTGTAACGCTTCTGCCGTCTTGCCGAGTTCAAGTTGTACCGCAGCAAGGTTATAATATGTTACCGGATCGGCATCACCGAGCGTTAACGCTTCTTTAAAATAGCGTTCCGCTTGTTGAGCATCTTTTTGTTTTGAATACACTTGCGCCATCTCTTTTAATGCTGAGGTGTTCGAAGGTTCCAATGACAACGCTTTTCGGTAGTTGTTAATTGCCTCACCGTAATTGCGCTTTTTATCCTGCATACGGGCCATTTCGATCCATGCCCTGACGTAATCCGGCTTTAACGCTGCGGCTTTTGAAAAGGCCGTAAGAGCGGCATCATTTGCGTTCATAATCTTGTGCGTCATACCGAGGTTGAAAAAAGCCGCTTCAAATTGCGGATTGGATTTTACGGCTTGTTCAAACGCAGTGCGCGCTTGCGGGTATTTTTTCTGTGCAAAATACTTTCTACCCAACTCATAATTATATTGAGCATTCTGCGGATCGAGCCGGCGAGCGGCTTCCAATTCCTGCACTGCAAGCGATCCATTGTTTTGGGCATCTGCAATTTGAGCATATACATAGTGAGCCTTGGCATCATCATTTTTAGAAGCTATCGATTTCTTAATATAGTCGGCGGCATCTTTTAACGCTTGGTCTTTATGGGCAGGAGAGGTCTTGGCAAGCGACTGCATGGCATCGGCCATCTCCCTGTATTGTTCTGCCGCAAAAGCAGCATCTCCTGACGGTATTTGCGCCGCGGCTTTACTGAAAGCGCTTTGCGCTGCGGCAAAATTGCCGCTTGCTGCGGATTTTTTGCCTTGTTGCACCAGTGCATCTACTTCATGTTTTTTAGCCAGCAATTCTGCTTGTGCTTTTTGTGCAGCCTCCGCTTGGGCTGCAGCGCGGGCTTGTGCTGCCGCTTGCGCGTTTGCATTATTTGCCGTATTAGCTTGGTTTGCCTTATTTGCGTCGGTATTTTTTTGCGGCGCGGCCTGATGCGTTTGCTGTGCAGTCTGCGGCTTTGCAGCGGAATTTGCTTGCGCTTGCAGTGCCGATTGCGCGCCGGCAATTTTTGCAGCCAACGCTTGTGATTCGGAAGTATTTTTTGAAGCAAGTCCTTTTTTAATATACTCATCGGCTTTTTTCAAAGCACCCGATTTTGTCTGCTTGTCCGTCGAATTTTCCGCCAAGTTAAACATTGCATCAGCCATTTTGCGATAAGACTCTTCCGCAAAATCATCATCCTTGGGCATGAAGCGGCTTGCTCTGTCTAAAGCAAGAATAGCGTTATTCAGCTGTTTGCGTTGTGCTGCGGTTATTCCTTGCGCTATCAGATTTTCTACCTGCTTGTGTGCCGCTGTTTTCGGCTGTTCCTGCTGCTTACGCTGCGCCTCGGCTTGGGCAGCCTGTTCTTGCTGTTTACGCTGGGCTTCGGCCTTTGCCTGTGCAAGCCGCTCCTGCTCTTTGCGTTGTTCCTCGGCTTTCTTCTGCGCCGCGGCTTGGGCAGCCTGTTCTTGCTGCTTACGCTGGGCTTCAGCCTTTGCCTGCGCAAGCCGCTCCTGCTGTTTGCGTTGTTCCTCGGCTTTTTTCTGCGCCGCGGCTTGGGCAGCCTGTTCTTGCTGCTTACGCTGGGCTTCGGCTCTTGCCTGTGCAAGCCGCTCCTGTTCTTTCCGTTGTTCCTCGGCTTTTTTCTGTGCTGCGGCTTGGGCAGACTGTTCTTGCTGCTTACGCTGGGCTTCGGCCTTTGCCTGTGCAAGCCGCTCCTGCTCTTTGCGGGCGTCAAGTATTTTAGCGTAAAGATTACGGGCGCCGGAGCTGTTCTGTGCAGCAAGCGCTGCTTTAATGTAGTTTTCGGCCTTATTCAGCGATGTCTGCACATCGTTCGGATTTGAGAGGTGCTGTGCAAGATTGAGCATTGCATCAGCCATCTCCGTGTATGAATCGCTTGCAAACTGTTTATTGTCCGGCATTGAGGCAGCCGCTCTATCGAATGCCGATGCGGCACTATTCAACTGCCGTTTGTTTACGGCGTTTTTCCCTTGTCCGATCAGTTCTACAACCTGTCTCCGCTGCTGCTCTGCTTGATCTTCTTTACGTGCGCGTTCTGCCGCTTGCTGTTGGGCTAACAGCGCCTGCTGACGCTTTGCTTCGGCTGCTTTTTGATATTCAGCTATAATATTACTATAGAGTTCGCGGGCATCCGTATTATTGCGGGCTGCAAGCGATTTCTTTATATACCGTTCAGCTTCATCCCGGGCTTTTTGAGCAGTCTGAGTATCGGACGTTGTTTTCGATAATAGAAAGAGGGATGATGCCATATCATGATACGATGCGGCTTCAAAATCTTTGTCATCAGGCATCGCTTCATCTGCGTGTTCAAAAGCGGTAAGCGCATTGTCCAGCTGATTTTTTTGAGCGGCACTTTTTCCTTGCACAATATAGCCGCGTACTTTATTACGGTCTTCTTCAAGTTTTTGATTTCCGATTGCCCGCGCTGTTTCCTGTTCCTGTGTTCCGCGGTTAAGCGCAAGCGCATCATAACCGAACACTCCCGGATAGGCACTCCCTGTTCCATCCGTTTGGCTATCCAATAAACTTTGCTGATTTTGTAGGTTACTTCCGTCTTGGGTACCATACTTTTTAGCAAGACTTTCATTTGCAGCTTGTGCAGCTAAAAGCCGCTCCTGTTGCTCTTGCGTAAGTTCATTACTGTCATTTTCGGCTGCGAAGAAACCGTTATTTCCTAAAATATCGGAAGATTGCCCGGAAGCGGTTCCAATAGCGCCGCCATTCAGTTCATTTGTTGAAATCGGTACGTTATTTGTCCCTTTCCCACCGAAAATAAGAGAGTACCCGCCCCAAATTAAAAGACATAGTACAATACCTGCTGCTGTTCCGATTAAATATTTGTGTAAATCATTCAAGATTATAATCCTCCGAATAGTCTAACGTTTCATCCGAACCGACAGAAAGAGAAGAAGCATTATCTACTGATTGTAAACTCGCATTTATTTCATCTTGCAGTTTTTTATACCGATCTTCTGCGGCTTTTCGTTCGGCTTCTTCCGCCAACCTCCGTGCTTCTTCTTGCATTCGAATCATTTCCGCTTCACGGTGTTCCGATTCTAGAAGCGATACCATACGCTGAATCGCCTGTCTTTGGGAAGTAGCGGGGTCGAGATTTAAATAAAATTTATAATCTTCCAATGCTTGCGGATATTGTTCCAATTTAATATAGGTATTCGCTCTATTCAATACAGCCGGCGGATAGGCGCGGCGCGCTGCCAAGGCCGCGGTATAAGCTTCTTCCGCCTCTGTAAACCGGCTTTGCAAAAAGTAAACATTTCCCAGATTATATGAGTAGAGATATGAGCCAGCCGCATCTTTACTTTTACCTGCCAACAGCTGCTGTTCGGCTTCCGCATATTTACCGAGGCTGATGTAGCACACCCCCAAATACAAGTTGATTTTAGAGTCGCCCTTTCCGTCTGTCATTGCCTTATAGAAAAGCGGTACAGCCTTATCCGGCTGATTATTCAGTAGAAATTTTTTGCCTTGCGTTAAAGCATCTTCTGTAAAGCCCGGTGCAACTATTATTAGATAAATAACAATCGAAATCAATTGTCGAGCCGATATACGGCAAATACGCTTCATTGACATTACCTCTCAAAAATTATACCATAAAATTATGTCTTTGTACCTTATTAGTTTCATTGGTGTCCTTGCTTTTTTCGTTCTATTATTAGCTTTTTTACTGATACGTTCGATTATTTCACCGAAAAAAACAGCTGTAATAGAAAAATATATGAATGCCGGCAAGTATGCGACAGCAATTAAACGGGCAAAAGCCATTATAGCAAAAAACCCGCGTGATACAAAAGCCCACTATCTCCTTGGAAAAGCTTATTTGGCTGACGGCCGCGCCGAACTTGCTTTAATGGAGTTTAAAACCATCAGCAAGGCCGTATTTGAATCAAAAGCCGAAGAAAAAGAATTCCGAAATTTAACGGCACAACTATATGAACGTTTTCAACAGCATATGGAAGCGCTCGCAGAATATGCACTGCTGATAAAACTTGACCCTCAAAATGCGGAATATTATTACGCAATCGGACAGCTTTTTGAACAGCTTAATAAAACGGAACAGGCTATCTTTCATTATCGGCAGGCGATTAATCTTAATTCAAAACATGCCGCCGCCCATGCAGCTCTTGGACTGCTCCTGTTCCGCAGTAAGATGATGAACGAGGCAAAACAAGAAATTGCTACTGCCTTGAAGCTGGAACCGGATAATACGACTGCGTTATATTATCAAGGGCGGCTGCTCCGTGAATCAAAAGAATATGCACAAGCACTGGCTTCATTTGAAAAGGCAGCCCGCAATGCGGATCTTCGGCAAAAGTGTTTTACCGAACGCGGCTTATGCTATCTTGATGCAAACAGTCTTGAAAAAGCTGCTTTCGAGTTCGATCGCGCACTAAAACTCACAACTGCAAAAAATTCGAATCCCGATACATTGCGTCTCCGCTATGCGGCTGCGGCATGTTACGAAAAAATGAGAGACCTTGACCGCGCTATTGAGCAGTGGGAAGCAATCCACACCGTAATGCCGAGCTACAAGGATGTTACAGACAAGCTCAACCAGTATCGAGACCTCCGTTCAAATGATTTAATGAAAGAATACCTTACCGTCAGCACGGAGGCATTCCTCAAACTCTGTAAAACAGTTACGGAACAAGCCTTTGCGCTTTTGGTTCAGTCTCAAAAAGAGATCAAACAGGGATGTGCTATTATTGCATTGGAAGATAATTCCGAAAAATGGATGAACGTACGGAAGCAGCCCAAACTCTTTATCTATTCGCGAGATAGCGACATCATCGGTGATTCTTTTTTACGTTCGTTACACGAACAGATGAAAGCTCAAGGGTTGGTACGAGTTGTCGTCATCACCTCAAGCGGTTTTTCACGGGCTGCATTAAGTTTTGCAGAAAACCGGCCGTTTGAACTAATCGATAAAGACAAACTGGAGTCAATTCTAAAAACGATAAAAGGCATATAGCATGAAGATCCTCTGCATTTCCGATCAAATCGATCCGCTCATTTACAGTGTCAATATCAAAGAGCGGTACAAAGATGTCGATCTTGTGATTTCTGCCGGGGATTTACCGATGGAGTATTTGGAATTTATCGTTTCATCGTTGAACAAACCGCTTTTTTTTGTGTTTGGGAATCATAATCTCAGTGCATTGCCGTACTATCATAAAAATCTTAGAGCGGACGCCTCTTTGCAATCCATTGCCGAAATCCGGCCCGAAGGGTATGGTTCAACGTATCTCGGCTTTACCACACGCCGAGAAGGCAATGTACTTTTTGCAGGGGTTTCAGGAAGTATCCGGTATAATAGCGATATCGGGCAGTACACCGAACATCAAATGAAGATGCAGTTGCTTGCACTGGTACCGCGCCTCATTTACAACAAGCTGCGTTACGGACGATATTTAGATGTTTTTGTCGCCCATGCGGCGCCTTTCGGCATTCATGACCGTCCCGATCCGTGCCATATAGGGTTTAAATGCTTTTTATGGTTTATAAAGAAGTTTAAACCGCGCTATTTTTTACATGGGCATATCCATCTTTACGACCTACAGGCGCCGCGGGTAACCGTTTACGAAAACACAACCGTTATCAATGTATTTAGCAACTACCTGTTGGAATTTGATACCGATCAATTTACAGAACAATCCAATTAATAATGATTTAGCAGCGATTCCCCCTTTTATAAAACAGCAATCCGATATATTTTAAAGCGATACAAGGAGTATTTTTATGATAGACAATAAAACGGTGCTTTCCCGTAAAAAGCTTTTTAACGAAACAGGTGATATCGAAGTCCATTTACGGAAAATGATAGGCGGCAATACCACAAACCTCAACGACTTTAACAATATGAAGTATACGTGGGCAAGCGAATGGTATCGGCAAGCAATGAACAACTTCTGGATACCGGAAGAAATCAATATGAACACCGATGTTCAGGATTATCGTAAGCTCAGCCCCGCGGAAAAAACAGCCTACGATAAAATCTTATCATTCCTCATTTTTTTGGACAGCATTCAGACGGCGAATCTACCGAATGTCGGGCAGTATATTACCGCAAACGAAGTAAACCTCTGCCTTACCATTCAGGCATTTCAGGAAGCGGTACATTCGCAGAGCTACAGCTATATGCTCGACACCATCTGCTCCCCCGACGAGCGGACAGCCATCCTTTATCAATGGAAGGATGATGCACATCTACTCAAGCGGAATAAGTTTATCGGAGACTTATACAATGAGTTTCAGGATGATAAGAGCGCATTGGCTTTGTTGAAGGTAGCCATCGCCAATTACATTCTGGAAGGGGTGTATTTTTATTCCGGCTTTATGTTCTTTTATAACCTCGGACGGAACAACAAGATGCCCGGCTCCGTGCAGGAAATCCGCTACATCAACCGTGACGAAAACACGCACCTGTGGCTGTTCCGCTCGATTATCCATGAGCTGCAAAAGGAAGAACCGCAGCTATTCACACCGGAAAATAACGAGCTGTTCCGCAGCATGATCCGCGAAGGCTGCGAGCAGGAAATTGCGTGGGGGCATTATGTTATCGGCGACGACATTCCCGGCCTGACCCGCGGCATGGTTACCGATTACATTCAGTACCTCGGCAACCTCCGCTGCGAAAACCTCGGTTTTGAACCATTGTACGAAGGGCACCGCGAAGAACCCGCCTCCATGAGCTGGGTAAGCCAGTACAGCAATGCAAACCTCATCAAAACAGATTTCTTTGAAGCAAAGTCTACGGCTTACGCAAAATCTTCCGCGTTAAAGGATGACCTATAGGGCAGAAAATGCAATTAAAAAGATTTTCGTTGGGACCGCTCCATTTTTACCGGCAGGCGCTCGGATTTGCCATACCGGTAATGATTCAAACCTTTGTACAGAGCCTCGTTTCGCTGATTGACAACTTTATGGTCGGCGGGCTGGGCGACATCAAAATGAGCGCGGTCAATATCACCAATCAATTTACCTTTCTCTTTTTGGTAACAGTCGGGACGTTTTCCGAAACCGGCGGCATGTTTATGTCCCAGTTTAACGGTGCAAAAGATGCCTCAGGGATGCGACAGGTCTACCGCTTCAAACAGATTATGATGCTCGCCTGCGCCGTACTTTTTACCCTTTTCTCGTTCTTTTTTTCGAGGTATATACTCGGTTTTTTGGTACACGGAAATCAGCAGGCACCGGAAATCGTAGCCGAGGGGCAGCGGTACCTGCATATTATCCTTTTCACCTTTATTCCGATAGCTTTTTCAACGGCGATTGCCTCTTCTTTGCGCGACATCGGCAAGGTAAAGATCATTATGTACAGCGCGATTATCTCTACGTTGATAAACACCTGCGGAAACTACATTTTGATTTACGGCCATTTCGGAGCGCCGCGGTTGGAGGTGAAGGGCGCTGCATACGCGACGCTGATAGCCCGCTGTGCTGAAGTTGTTCTCCTGCTTATCTACGTACATGTCAAAAAGCCTGCGTTCTACGTGCGGATTACCGCGCTGTGGAAGGTGCATTGGCCGCTGTTTATGCAGATGGTTAAAAAACTCGGGCTGGTGTTTGCCTCCGATATTTCGTGGGTGGGAACCGAAACGATTGTTGCCGCGCTGTATAATAGCCGCGGCGGGGCGGAGGTGGTTGCGGGCATGGCAGCCGGTTGGACGATTGCAAATATTTTCTTTTTAATCTTTCCGGTGATTTTTACCTGCGTACGTATTATTGTCGGCAGCTCGCTCGGACAGAACAAATTGGACGAAGCCCGCAAACAGGCGCGGTGGTTCCTTTCAGGCTTTTTTATCTTCGGTATTTTTGTCGGTATTTGTGAAGCTCTGACGGTGTTCCTTATTCCCGTTGTGTTTATTCGGCTTTCGCCTGCCTCGCATATCATCACGCGGAATCTTATATGGGTCATCGCGCTTTATATGCCGTTGTGGTCATATCTTAACACGCAGCTCGCAATTTCCCGCGCCGGCGGCGATGCGCAACTTGGCGCATGGGTGGATATCAGCGTCAACTCAATCGTATTCCTACCGGTGATGATTATCTTTACCTACTTTACTGCGCTTTCTCCCGTCGCGATGTTCGGCCTTGCAAAGCTGAGTGATTTTTTTAAGTTGCTCATCGCCGGTCATCAATTAAAAAAAGAGCGGTGGGTAAAGAACTTAACCATTGCGTAAGGGTTTACAAAAAAGCAATACAACACTGCACAGAGTACAAGGGGCTTATGCCTTGCACACAGAACAATCACGCTCTGTCTCTGTCGGTCCGCGGCATTCCTTCTTCTTCCTGTAGGAACTGCATTGAATAGAGCTGATAATAGTGTCCTTTTTTCTGCAGCAGTTCTTCGTGCGTGCCTGCTTCTATCATTCTGCCTTTTTCGATAACGATGATTTTATCGGCATTGCGGATAGTGGAAAGGCGGTGCGCGACTACAAATGAGGTTCTGTTTTTCAACACGGCGGCAATCGCTTTTTGAATTTTTTGTTCCGTTTCCGTATCGACGGAAGAAGTGGCCTCGTCCAACACAAACAGGCGCGGATTCCGCACAAGCGTACGCGCAAACGAGATGAGCTGCTTTTGCCCCGTTGAAAGTAAGCCACCGCCTTCGCCTACCTGCGTTTGGTAACCGTTCGGCATCGCGGAAATAAATTCGTGAGCGTCAACAAGCTTTGCCGCCGCGATAATTTCTTCTTCCGTTGCATCAAGCTTGCCGTAGCGGATGTTCTCTTCGATTGTGCCCGAAAATAAATGCGGTGATTGTAATACATAGCCGAGGTTTTCGTGTATCCATGTTTCCGGCATTTCGGTGTAATCGATGTTGTCAATTAAGATACGTCCCTGCTTCGGTTCATAAAATCGGCAAAATAAATTTACGATAGTGGACTTTCCCGCTCCGGTAGACCCGACTAACGCGAGCGTTTCGCCGGCCTGCACCGTCAAATTAAAATCGGTTAAAACAGGTTCGCTTTCCTTATACCAAAATGATACGTGCTCAAATTGTACGGTTCCTTTTATGGCAGGACGCTGCACTTCCGTCGGGTTGAGTGCGGTGCCGTATTTTTTGATAACCACTTCCGTATCCTGAATATCAGGCTTTTCTTCAAGCAACGCAAAAATACGTTCCGCCGCTGCTTGTGCCGATATCAATTCCGCAAACAGCGCGGATGCTCCTGCAAGCGGGGCGTTGAACTGAGTAACATACGAAAGGAACGCAACAAGCAGTCCCAAACTAATCGCCTGCGAGATAACAGCGCTTCCGCCGTAAAAGACGACCAGTCCCGTACCTACCGATCCGATAATCTGTACCGCAGGCATCAAAATAGAAGAAAGCAAAATTCCACGTATCGAAGCAGCCTTCATATTCTCTGTTTTGGAGAAAAACTCTTTTGCGTTCAACTCCTCTCGCACGAGCGTCTTGGTCGTCTTTGCTCCTTGGATATCTTCGTTATATGCCGCCGTCAGCTGCGCATTTACCGCCCGTACTCTCCGTTGCGCTTTTAATATCTTTGCGCGCAGATAAATGCTTAATGCAATAATCAGCGGGAAGGTCGTTAATACAATAAGGGCGAGTTTAATATTGTCGTGGAACATCGTAAAGATGAGCGCGAACAGCATAAAAAAGCCCCACAATAAATCGGATACACCCCACGCCACCAGCTCCGATAATTTATTGATATCCGAAGTGATGCGTGACATAAGAGAGCCGACTGAATTCGCATCGTAAAATGAAAGAGAAAGACTTTGTAAATGATTAAAGCAGCGGATCCGTAAGCGATTGCACATCTTTACTTCGACCGTGCCGATTGTCATAATATAGAAAAACGTAACGAGAACTGCGAACACTATGAAGACACTGGTCAGCACGACGACCGGAATAAAATTCTGTAAATTCTGCTCTTTTACAAAAACGTCGATAACATAGTTGGTGATTTTAGGTTGTGCAATTGCGCAGATTCCTTCAAGCCCTGAAAAAATAAAACCTGAAATAAAGAGCAATTTAAAGAACGCAAATTCTTTTACAATCCGCTTCCAAACTCCGCCATTAAACTTTTGGTTGTAATCGTTTTCCTGATCTTGTTCCATAATAGTACCTTGTCGTTACAATGCTATTGGGGCTTTTCAAAAAATTCAATTAATTATCGTAATGTCCGCGGCAGGAAAGGATTTCTAAAGTATTTTTACTCACTCGGTACACAAGCCTGTTCACGTCATCAATACGGCGACTCCAAAACCCGCTCAATTCGCCCTTTAGAGGCTCCGGTTTACCTATACCGTCAAAGCTTCCCCGTTCAATATCTTTAAGCAGCATATTGATACGCTTTATTGTTTTTTTATCTTGTAGTTGCCAATACTCATAATCTTCCCAAGCTTCATCAAACCATATTTTTTTCATTCATATGCCTCGATAAGCTCATGCTCTACGCCTTTCCCGGCATTCAGAGCCTCAATGCCCCTGCGTAAGTGAGCCATGTTGCTTTCACTGTAGAACGGATCCGTTGATATTTCAAACGGTATTTTTTGTTTCCTGACCGCCGTTTTTGCAAATACGCAAAATGCTGTTGTCATGGTCATTCCAATATCGGAACAAAAAGCCTCAAACTGTTTTTTTAGGTTCTCGTCCATACGGATATTTATGTTTGTCTGTGCCATAGTAGTAACTCCTTCTATCTTTATTGTAGATAGATTTATTGATGATGTCAATATAATTTCAACTTTAGAGATATCATACCGGAAGTTTTGTTGACTTTGTACTATAGGTTATTCGTGCAATATTACATCATCATATTGACATTTCTACACTGCCTATCAATACTACTCGGACAGAAATTTCTCTGCATAAGGAACTCACAATGAATAAAAACGACTATATCATCCGTTTGGAAAGAAAAGAAGAATACCGTGATGTTGAAAACCTTGTACGAGAAAGTTTTTGGAATGTGTACCGTCCGGGGTGCCAGGAACATTATATTCTCAAGCAGCTGCGGGATGATCCGGCATTTGTGCACGAGCTTGATTTTGTGATGGAAAAAGACAGGAAGCTGATCGGGCAGAATATCTTTGTCAGGGCACTGATTAAAACTGATGACGGACGCGATCTTCCGATTATGACGATGGGTCCGATTTGTATTGCGCCGGAACTAAAGCGGCATGGCTACGGAAAAATACTGCTGGATTATTCCCTTGATAAAGCAACGGCGCTCGGCTGCGGTGCGGTATGCTTTGAAGGTAATATCGATTTTTACGGCAAGAGCGGATTTACGTACGCGAGTGCATACGGCATCAGGTATCACGGATTGCCGGAGGGAGCAGATGCTTCGTTCTTTCTCTGTAAGGAATTAATTCCCGGCTATCTGACCGGTATTACCGGAGAATATGCTACGCCGAAGGGCTATGCTGTCTGCGATGAATATCCGAATGACTTCGCCGCGTATGAGTCGGGCTTTCCGTACAAAGAGAAGTTAAAGCTGCCCGGACAGATTTTTGAGTGAAATAAGCGGGAATAGTTGACCGGCTGTGTGGGACTCATGGAGAGTGGGTGAGCGGTATCGGTGGAGGACGCATTATGACAACAATTCTTAAAATAACAGATAGTGATGAAAAAGCTCATATCGTTGAATATGTTTTATCAGACTTGCCCGAATGGTTCGGTCTGCCTGAAAGCACGGCGGAATATATACATGATTCAAGAGAACTGGACTTATGGGCTGCAAAAGATAACGGTGAATATATCGGATTTATAACGCTGAGCCAATCGAGTACCGATTGCGGAGAGATACACTGCATGGGCGTCAAAAAAGCCTATCATAGGAAAGGGGTAGGTACTTTATTGCTTGAAGCACTGAAAAACTTTGCAAAGACAACATACGAGTATTTACAGGTAAAGACGGTCGATGAAGGACACTACAAAGAATACGATCAAACAATAGCTTTTTATAAAAAACAAGGATTCAAAAAGCTTGAAGTGTTCCCTACGCTATGGCACGAATGGAATCCATGCCTTGTAATGATACAAAAGTTGTATGCACGTTAACTAGAAATTGATCTCATTTTTGCAAATTTTCAGCAAAAACAGCTTGTATTTTATGAATAAAAGATGGTATTGTATGCGCAGTTGATGATAGAGGAGCTGCGCTATGGTGCTTGAGTTTTCTATAACAAATACATTTTCTATTAGTGAAAGACAAACTATTAGTTTTGAATCGGCTCTGAACGATCCCACAACCGACGGGCAGCACTGTATAGACTGTAACGGTAAGAAAATACTCAAAATGGCGTGTATATACGGCGCAAATGCTTCAGGGAAAACAAACATACTTGAGGCGCTTCGCTTTTATGCGTATTTTATGCTCAGCTCATTTACCCGTTTAAAACCGGATGATGCGATTAATTTTATTCCGTTTAAGTTTGATCCGCAGCTTCAAAATCAGCCCGGTGCGTTTGAAATTATCTTGTATCTAAAAAATAGTAATACCGAAGGCTATACCCGCTATGAATATAACCTAAAACTTACCCGTATCGCTGTTGTCTACGAATCTGTATATTATGCACCGAAAGGACAGAAAAAACTGATCGTTATGAGGGATGAGCATACAGGTATAAAATGGGGCAGTGATATTTCCGGACCTAAGAAAGCAATTGAAAACCTTGTGCGTCCTAACTGCTCGTTGCTGTCGGCATGTCAGCAGCTTCCATTTCCTGCACTAGAACATTTAACACTCTATTTAAGCGTGTTTTTTTCCGGGATAATAGGTATGTCAAACGAGTTTTTACGAGGGAACGCGTTTGCTCACATAAGACCTCAGTTCCCTCAATTTAAGGACTATCTTGTGCAATTACTTTCTGCTTCTGATATGGGAACAATCAGCGATATAAACGTTGAACATATACCGATTACCGAAGATTTAGCGGCAACGCTTCCCCAAGAAATGCAAGAACGTGTTGTAAACTACAATGGAAAATTGACAGTGCAAGATGTACAAGTAACACATCGCTATGATAATCATGACTATACGCTATCAATTGATGAAGAGTCTGCAGGAACAATACGGATGATAGAACTGAGCGCACTATTGCACTCATTGAAATACGAAAACATTGCTTACATTATTTCTATAGATGAACTTGAGACTTCATTACACCGTGAATTGATAGAGACGTTTCTCGAGCTTTTCTTGTATGTTGCTACAGAGTCACAACTCATTTTTACCACGCATGATCAAGATTTATTAGATTCCGGTCTTTTACGGGACGATGAAGTTTGGTTTTGCTATAAAACGGATAAGGGGAATAGCGTATACAATAGCATCACTGACTATACAGGGATCCGCAAAGGAGTTTCGCGCAAAAAGCTGTATAATGCCGACAAATTCGGTGCCTTACCGCTTGTGAACGTCAATGTATTGAAGGAGCTGTTTTATGCCGAGAAAAACTCGGAAAATACAAAGTAACAAAACGGTGTTGATTGTTGTTGAAGGGACAACGGAGCTGAATTACTTTTCTGAAATGAAAGCCGTTGAACGAATTCCCGGTATAACAGTTATTCCGAAACAAGCAAAATACAGTTCAGTTGCAAGTATTTTCAAAACAGCATTTGAGGAACAAAAAACAAAAGTGTATGATGTTATCTGGTGTGTATTCGATTGCGATACTATTTCAAAAACAACGCCGTGTGAAAAACTGGAAAAGCTAAAACGGCAAGCTGAACACAACAACATACACATTGCAGATTCTCTACCTGCATTTGAAATATAGTTTTTATTACATTATGTGCTCCCTAAAAAATATTACACAGATCAGGAATCTCTTATAAAAGAACTGCAAATACATTTACCCGAATATAAAAAATCGATGCACTTATTATATTCTAAACTGAAAACATTGCATAAAACAGCTTTGGAGCATAGCAGTAAATTGGAAGAAAGAAAAAAGATGAAGCTTCCACCGCGTCGTTTTGTAATGTGCATAAACTTTTTGAAGAGATTGAAAAGCTGAAGAAATAATGGTGGTTGTGCGGTATGTAAATCAAATCCATATTCATTTTGCAGCTTCTGTTTTATCATTTGCAAAGCGTCTCTTATGGGCATCTATCAACCTCCCATGATTACATAGACAGTATAGCACAAAAAGAATGGCAATACCAAGTATCTGGAATATTTATAACTATACAGAGATTTTTGCTTGTCGATCTCCATATCCAATATTATATTAAACATCAGGAGAGTTAGAGACTATGTATAGAGCTTTTAATGTCCAAATAGCAGATAATGAAATGGATAGCTTATTAAGAAATAGTAATCAGCTTTATAATAATTTTCTTGATATTTATCTTTCTAATAAATTCAATATACAGCGATCATTGGAAAATTTTTTGCTACCTAATAATGCTATTGATGTACAAAGTCTTGAACAAGACTGGTTTCCAAGTGTTGATGCGCATGTTTTTATCTCACATTCGCATAAGAATATTGAATTGGTAGAAAAGTTTGAACAATGGTTATATCAGCAATTTGGTATAAAATGTTTTGTGGACTCAAAGGTATGGGGATATGCAAATGATTTATTAAAAAAATTAGACGATAAATATAGTTTATTTTGCACTGAAAATAATATCAATACTTATTATTATGAGAAAACAATTATATCATCTAGTCATGTTCATATGATGCTTGCAACTGCATTATTAAAAATGATTGATAAAATTGATTATATCTTCTTCTTGAATACACCGCAGTCATTGTCTTTAAATAATATTCATCAATTTACTTATTCACCTTGGATATATTATGAATTATCGCTATTACAATTTATTAGAAAAAAAATTAGTCGATCAAGAATAGCAGAAGGCGAAATGAGAAAGTCTTTTTCTATGGGAGCTGAGAATCTAGCAATGGCTTTTCCTGTTGATATTAAAAATTTATATAAATTATCAATGACTGAGTTGTCTAGGTGGGAAATGGGTGTGCCAAGTGACGAAAAATATCCGAATTCTGCATTAATGAAATTAGACCTATTATTTCCAGACAAGTAATTCATCAGAGAAAGGTGTAATTATGGAGAATAAATTAAAACATTTAGAATTTATCCAAAATGTTATTGTAAGAATGAATAATGAATCCATTCAATTAAAAACATGGACTATCTTACTTGTAGTTGGAGTATTAACATTGGCAGAAAAGCAAGGAAGCTGGTTTATTATATTATGTGCACTACTTCCTACCGATTTGTTTTGGGTACTAAATAGGAATGTCCTAAAAACAGAACGTTTATATCGTAAATTATATGATATTGTCCGAAAAAAAGATGAAAAAGATATAGATTTCTCAATGGATATAGCCCATATCACGATTGAATCAAAACCTTTTAATACGGTAAATGCATTCTATTTGCCGATTATGATTGCTTTACTTATTATTTCATGCTGGCTGTATTTTAGTTGAAATTTTTTTTCGTATATTCACTCCCATCCTACATTGCTTCTCTCGGCTTTGTTTTTAGCAGCCCCTCCGTCTTCTTCCCATACAGCTCGAACAAAAAAGCCACACGGGCGGCATCATCGGGGAAGGCTGTTTTACGATAGGCTTATCCACAGCTGTCTGAAATTACTATCATGTCTTTATCTTTTTAAGAGAATGAAATGTTTGAATATCTTTCATAACATCAGTTATATCCATATCAAAATAAGGGAAGCCCATATCATCATATAAATCAATCAAATCAAGTTTTTTTATTCCCAAAATTTCAGCTGCGCGACCATGAGAAATGACTTTTTTGTAGACATTGGAGTGATACAATAAAAGTGCATTTCGCTCAAGCTCTTCGTTTGATTCACCGCTATAATTGTCCGTAAAATACGTTTTCATATCTTTTGGGACTGTTATCTGAATCGTAGCATATTCCATAAAATCATTCTCCCTGTATAAATATAGTATATACCCTAAACACTTCTACCCCCTCCCCCGTTTCCGCTTCCCCGTAAGCAGCGCCTCTGTCTTCTTTCCATACAGCTCGAACAACAAAGCCACACGGGCGGCATCATCGGGGAAGGGGGCTTTCCGGTAGAGCTTATCCACAGCGGAATCCAGGGCGGCGTGCGCTTTGGTGAGTACCGGCGGCATAGTATTGGGATCGTATAAGTCGGCAAGGGAGCTATCGGGAAACTGCGCTCGCGCATCCAATACCGCCTGCGCCTTTTGCATAATCGCTGCCTTTTGCTCTTCCGAAATATCCGGCCACGGGAAGTTGTTATACACAATCTGCGCAGAATAGCGATACCGCATTTCCAGCCGCCCGCATACGGTACGCATCCACGCCATGTGCATTTGCGAAGTAAGCACCCCGAACTCGTATAGCGTTGCATTGGGAACGAGTAAGTTCGCATTGCTTGAAATATCAGAACTATTCATAAAACCAATCGGAATATATTTACGGCGTTCTGATGATGTACTCGGCACAAGGAGATAATGTCCCGACTCCGGCTGACGGATTTCTCCAAAGAGGGATGGGGTTTGCGCAAGTTTCCGTGTTGCCTCACGGTTGCTGCCTCCACGGTGTTCCCGCACCTTTTGTAATCGCGCTACAATGAGCGGACACTTTTTTAGATGCTGAGGTTCTGCATTCAAAAGCCAGAGACAATATCGTTTTTTATTATTGATAAACTCTTCCGCCCCCAAAAACGGACGTATATACCGTTCTGCTTCCGGTTCTTGTTGTAAAAAGGAGGCGTATTCATTTTCTTCTATAATGAGATTACCGCCGTCATTCGGCATACTGCCAAACACCATCGGATTAGTTTGTGTATCAAGTACCGAACTTCTACTATCAATAAACACATGTTGCGCATCGGCTAAATAAGCATTTATCCACTTGACTGTTTGAGCTTTCGGCTCTCCTTTTATATCATCATATAAAAAGAGTTGTTTTTCCGTTCGGTTGCGGAGAGAAAAGCCGACAATAATACAGTACACTGCCGCATTTCCCCGCGCTTCATTCGACCACTTGAAGGTCTGGTGAGCAAAATTGATATGCACCCCGCGCGCAAAAAGATTTGGCCACAAAATCGGTACTTGCTGTCCCTGACAAATAGAATTAGTAGAAACAAAGGCGCATTCAATCTGCGTTCCTTGAATATACTCCGCAGCCTTTTTATACCAGCCCGTAACGTAGTCAAGATTCCCCGCATTCTTTACCCCGCTAAAAAGCATTGCAAGCTCCGCAGACTGTTCTTTCTCCATTACCCACGCACCTAAAAACGGCGGATTGCCGAGAATATACGAAAGGGTATGTTTTGGTACGATGGTCTCCCCGCTGTAACTGCTATAATTAAATGCCCTTTATAGGAACCCGTCTACTTTTTATGCTATACTTTTATCGTTATGCGTTCCGAACGGCTTTTTGAAATCGTCTTTATTCTCCTCAATAAAAAACGAACGACGGCGCAGGAGCTTGCGAAAAAATTTGCTGTATCGATTCGTACCGTGTATCGTGATATTGATATTTTAAGCTGTGCCGGTATTCCGGTGTATACGGTGCAGGGAACAGGCGGCGGAATTTTTATTGACGAAACATACACCATCAATAAATCGATTGTAACACAAGAAGAGCAGGATAAGATTCTGCTCGCCCTGCAATGTTTAGCACCTGTTGACGAGATACATACCGAATCGATTTTAAACCGGTTGTCTGCTGTCTTTCAGCGTCATGCCGATTGGGTTAAGGTTGATTATTCCCGCTGGGACAACAAAAACGACACGTCCATTTTCGATACGGTTAAACAAGCCATCTTGGAATGCCGTGCGCTCCGCATTGAATATCTCAGTTCCTATGGAGAAAAAACTGAGCGTACTATTTATCCGCTTCGCCTTTTGTTTAAATCCAAGGCGTGGTACGTTGAAAGTTTGTGTACCGACAAAAATGCTTATCGGCTTTTCCGGTTAAACCGTATGCTTTCCGTTATGCAGACGGTAAAAATATTTAAGCGTATGGAATTGCTCAACAAGCTACCTGACTGTACAGACTATTCCGATGCTCTGACGCTTACGAACATAAAATTAAAATGCACCGCCGGAATCGCTTATCGGTTTTATGATGAATTTCCTCCCGATCTTATCACAAAAAATATGGACGGCTCGTATACGCTTTCAGTATATCTTCCGATCGATCATTGGCTGTACGGATTTATTTTGTCGCTCGGTACCGAGGTAGAAATTCTTGAACCGGAAACTCTAAAACAAGGAATAATCGATTTTGCTGAAAAAATAGCGGCGCACCATAAAAAAGTTTAAATGTTTTTTCAAACCTGACATACCGTGTCAGCTTTCTATGGTACAATAGGGCATCTTACTATCCTAAAGGAGTCACAATAACCTATGCCAAGACCTACCACCAAAGCCGATTTAATCCAAGCCGCAAATGAACAATTCGCAAAACTGTGGACGTTAATCGGCGAAATGTCTGACGAAGAAAAGAACGCGGATATTGTTCCGAACGAACGCGATAAAAACGTGCGGGATGTTTTGGTTCATCTATATGAGTGGCACTGTCTTCTGCTGAATTGGATACGGTCAAACACAAACGGGAATCCTGCCCCTTTTTTGCCGGCGCCCTATAATTGGAAAACCTATCCTCAGATGAATGTTGTTTTTTGGGAAAAACATCAAAACACATCATATACCGATGCGGAAACAATGCTCAAAAAAACACACAAAGAAGTGCTGGCGCTTATCGAAACATTTTCCAATGAAGCCTTTTTTTCCAAAGGTACTTTCGATTGGACGGGCACAACGACGCTCGGCAGCTATTGCGTATCTGCAACTTCGAGCCACTACGATTGGGCTATTAAGGATATTAAAAAAGCGTTGAAAAAATATAGAGCACGATAACAGCCATCTCTAACAACTAACTCGACCGCTTTGTACTAATCGAAAAAGATACTCGGGCTTATCTACATAGAGATAATGATCTTCCCGTAATACTTTAAAACTCTGTACCTCTGTACGCCGATCGGCAATTTCCGTGAAATGTTCATACTGTCACTATAATACGGTTACTGCTTTTCTGTAATTTAACAAACGGCACGGCAATCAATCACTCCGATGCAGAGCGCAGCTGAGAAGCGGTAGGTATTCAATTTTGCTATGAATCACCGATCTCGATTACTCTGAATATCATAAATACGCTTGTATAAGCCGTCTTTTTCGATGAGTTCGCGGTGTGTGCCCTGCTGGGTAATCTTTCCCTTTTCCAACACGATAATAATGTCTGCATCTTTGACCGTAGCAATGCGGTGCGAAATGATAATCACCGTTTTATGTTTGTTTTCATTTTTGAGGGCAGCTCTGATTGCCGCATCGGTTTCCATATCAACTGCGGAAAGTGAATCGTCAAAGATCAAAATAGGAGCATCCTTTATCAACGTTCGTGCAATCGCCAGCCGCTGTTTTTGTCCGCCGGAAAGAGACACGCCACGTTCCCCGACAACGGTCGAATATCCGTCTGCAAAATAATGAATCTCTCCGTCCAAGGCTGCGATGCGGGCGTATCGTTGTGCGGCGGCATCGTTCGTATCGGGGGCGGCAAGTTTAATATTTTCCATAATTGTTTTAGCGTAGAGAAACGGTTCCTGCAAAATCAGTCCTATCTGCGACCGTATCCAGCCCTTGTCTATCGAACGTAATTCGATGCCGTCAATGGTGATTGAACCGGAAGTATAGTCGTAGAGCCGGTCAAGCAGATGCACCAGCGAACTTTTTCCCGAACCGGTTGGACCTAAAATTGCCGCCGTTTGTCCCTGTTTGATACTGAATGAAACATTATCCAATACCGGTGTGTTCTTCGCTCCGGGATATGCAAACGACACGGAATCAAAAATGATATCACCCTTAATATCCGGTTTTTTCTGTGTGGGGAAAAGCGCCTCAGGTTCTTCGCGGAATATTTCTTCAATACGGCCGACTGATATACAGGCCTTGCCGATATTACCGAGAATCCGTCCAAGCTGCCGCACCGGCTGTATCAGCATAGTGATATACGAGATAAACGCTATCAACATTCCCGCTGAAATTTCGCCGCGGTATGCTAAAAAACTTCCGTAGAGGATAACGGTAAAAATCTGGGTGTACGATAAAAAATCAGCCCCAGACCAAAAAAATGCAAAGCAGCGTATCAATATCAAATTCCGCCGCATATACGCTTCGCTGACTGTTTTGAATTTTTCCATCTCGTATTGTTGACGAGTGAATGCCTTAATCACTCTGATACCGGTAAGACTTTCCTGAAGAACTGCCGTCATTGCCGCTTCCTGTTCGGTTGAGGCTTTAAACTGTTTTTCAATCACATAAAAGAAGAGAGCAGAAAAAGCTGCCGCAACCGGAACCGCTGCACATGAAATGAGCGCCAGCTTGATGTTCGACTGCATCATCAAAAAGACCGTGTATATAATTAAAAACACCGAGCCGACCGTTTCGGGAATTTGAGAATATAATGCGATACGAATGGTGTCCACATCGGATGTACAGCGCTGGATCAGATTACCTGTTTTTGCATTTGCGTGATAGGTGTATGGCAATAGCTGAATATGATTATACAACCGGTTCCGCACATTTTGAATAATCCGTTCGGTTGCCGCATTTGCCGTATTCATCTGCAAAAATGTAAATATACTGCGGCTTATTGCAAATGCAAGAATGAGAGCGGCCATAATGAGCAGTCCGTTTGTCCCCTTTACAGCCGTTCCGAACAGTGCAACGAGCCGTTCAAGGGCTGTATGCGTAAGCGGTACATCGCCGAGTACCGAATCGACGGTAATTTTGATTAGGCTCGGCTGTAGGGCTGCGGCAATCTGAGCAAGCAGTGCAAACATGAGCGCAAGCAGGTATAAGAGACGGAATCCTTTTAAGTACGAAAAGAGCCGAACAAAATTTTTCACAGGTGTCATTATAACAGGAGCATCCGTTGTATTCTATGCACCTTGCTCAAGAATAATGCATAATTTATAATCCTTAATTATCAAACCATGAATTTCGCATTATGAATTTATTTTACGAGGTGTTACATTAAATGCACAAAACGTATGTTTTTTTAGATTCGGGGATAGGCGGCTTGCCGTACTTCCGGTATTTCCATAAAAAAGCACCGCAAGCATCGGCTGCGTATGTGGCGGATTTGGAACATTTTCCCTACGGGGAAAAAACGCGTGAGGACGTGATTAAGTACGCAGTCGGTGTTACGGAAAAAATAATAAATCGATTGGATCCCGCAATGGTTATCGTGGTGTGTAATACGATGTCAACCGCCGCCCTCGATGCACTGCGCAAACATTTTTCCATTCCCTTTGTCGGTACCGTACCGGCGGTAAAGGTCGCGGCGGAAGTCAGTACGAATAAGCGTATTGGGATTATCGCCACGGCGCGAACAATCAACGACCCGTATCTTGATAAACTGATTGAATCATTTGCCGCCGATTGTACTATCGAAAGACGAGCGGATGCGGAACTGGTTGCAAAAATTGAAAACGGACTGATTACCGCCCCGGATGAAGAAAAACGAAAAGCAGTAGTGCCTGCAATCCGGCAGTTTAAAGACGCCGGTGTCGATACGATTGTACTGGCGTGCACTCACTTTTTACATCTTGCAGACACCTTTGCCGAATGCGCCGCTCCGGAAATAAAGGTTGTCGATTCCTTGCCCGGAGTTGTTTCCCATGCATTGGATGTGCTGCCTCCGCCGGCCGGTGGGAACGCATCCCGCAGCAGTTGCTATGTTACCGGCGAAATCACCGAGCGTATCGACCGGCTGTACCGCGGTTACTGTGAACTTTTCGACCTCGATTGGAAGGGAGCGCTGTAATGCAGGGGCTGGTATTAAGCGGCGCAAATAATTTTTTTGCAGTACGCACACCCGAAGGCAACGTAGTGCGTTGTTCCATTAAGGGGAAAAAACTGAAAGAAAGCCGCGGGTATTACAATCCCTTAGCACCCGGTGATACGGTCGATATTGAATACGACACCCTCCATCCCGATCAGGGGCAAATTACGGCGCTTGTACCGCGGCGCAACGGTTTTATCCGCTGGAATCAGAAAACGCGCAGTCCGCAACTTCTAGCGGCAAACATCGACTTGCTGCTCTGCGTTACCACCCCTGCCAATCCCCCCTTCCGTCCGCGCTTTACCGACCGCACATTGGTTCAAGCCGCCGCGGAAGGTATCCCCGCACTTATCATTGTGAACAAAATCGATTTGGGCATTTCGGAACCGGTGCGGGAACGCATACGGGATTGGCAGCGCATTGGCATACAGGTATGCGAGGTGTCTGCAAAGACGGGGGAAGGACTTGAACCGCTCGCACGCCTCCTTTCGGGTAAAACCTGTGCCGTTACCGGACAGTCGGGTGTCGGAAAGTCGAGCTTACTGAATAGCCTTGACCCCAGCCTTGCGCTTAAAACCGCCGATATTTCGTTTAAGTACGACCGCGGTATCCATACGACAACGCAGGGCGTTTTTTTACCGATGACCTTTACCGCTCACGACGGAATGCGGCTGCCGTTTAACATCATCGACACCCCCGGTATCAGACACTTTGCACTCTGGGGCATTAAACCGGAAGAAGTCATCTTCTACTTTCCCGAAATGGAGGCCGCAGCAATACAGTGTGCTTTCGGGCTTTCCTGCTCACACATTCACGAACGCGGCTGCCGTATCTTGGAAGAACTGGACGCAGGGCATATCCACCCCGACCGCTACGAAAGCTGGCGTTCCATGCGCGATGAGTTGACACTGCTTACCGCGGACGAATACTAGGGCAAATGTATTTGGCTAATTCTACGTTCCTACCCGCCATATATTTTCAAGAGTGTCAGCCTCACTTGACAAATATCGGACTTCCTTTTAATATTAAATTATAATTCAGTATTAGCAGAATAGAAAGGAGGACGTTTCGAGCGTACAGGCGGGTATGCAGGTATTAAAAGAAGAGGTCAAAACTAGGATTCTGACGGCTGCGGAAAAAATATTTTATGAACAAGATTATAGAAGCGCCAAGCTGACGGATATTGCAGAACAGGCTGATGTTCCCGTTGCGCTTATTTATACCTACTTCAAAAATAAAGAAGGTTTGTTTGATGAAGTAGTTGAAGGTGTCTTGGATAACATCATTACGATGATGGAAGATGAAGAAAAGATGGAAGCCGGAAGTCCTTATGAAAGATTTAATCGAGGCGGAGCATCTCAACTTCCCAAACTGTTAAAGAGTAGAATAAAACTCATCATCTTGATCGACAAGAGCTCGGGGACGAAACATGAAAATGCAAAAGATATGTGGGTTAAACGATTGGAACAGCATATAAAAGACGGTTTAAAGAGATATTCAAAAACCAAGCACGATCCAATGCTTGCTCATATTTTGGCAAATAATTATGTTGAGGGGCTTATGGAAATTGCACGGCACTATAAAAATGAAAAATGGGCAGAAGATATGCTCTTTATTCTTAATCAGTGCTATTTTAATGGAGTTGAATCATTGTAAGCTGTAATTAGTTAGAGTAGTATAGAAGGAAATTTATTTTAGGAGCGTTCAACCGCTCCTCATTTTATCTATCAATATTGAATAAATATTCAATATTATTTGGTTTTGAAGATATGACAATGGTTCAACGAAGAGGCGATATTTTGACCATGGGTGACATCGAGGGTGTAAACAAAAGTAATGTTTTTGATTTTCAACAGCGGCATGGGCGGAGGCGGATATCCTTCTCCCTGATTGGATTAAGCAGGAGAGAGGCTTTGGAGGGACACCCGGAAAAGCCTCTTTAGAATGAACAGCAGAAGGGAGAAGATTGGAGCCGAAGACCGTTTTTTGCGTAAGCAAAAAGCCGCCAAACAAAAGCATACATAGTGAAGGAGACTATAATGACTGAAAAGGAATTGAAAAAACAGGTAACGGGTAAAACCTTTTTGTCCAATGTGCTGCTTGCACTTAAAATAGTGTTTGACTTAATACCGCAGGTTTTATTGGTACTGGTGATAAGCAGCCTATTTTCGGGAAAAGCGGAAAGGGGATATTTTAAAATGATTGCCGGTGGTATTTTCATCTCGTTTATGCTCAAGGCGTGTTGTAATTATCTTGCCGTAAAGACAGCTCATGACAGGGCTTTTAGTACATTGACGGAATTACGGCTTACCATAATTGAACACCTGAAAAAATTGAATTTAGGATTTTTTAAAAAGCATACTACCGGCGAGCTTACAAGCATTGTTGAACACGATGTAGAGCAGATTGAAATATATCTGGCGCACGGTCTTCCGGAAATCATGGCGGCAACTCTTCTTCCTGTTCTGGTTTTTATTGCAATACTTTTTATAGATTACCGGCTCGCATTAATAATGATTGCAGGGGTACCGCTCATGTTCCTTGTACAACAATTATCTGCAAAGACCATGCAAAAAAGATTTCAAATATATTTTGAACGAGAAATGCAGATGAGGGAAGACATGATGGAGTACGTAAAAAATATTGCCGTCATAAAGGCATTTGCAAAAGAAGAGTGTTTTAGCAGCAGAACTTTGGATTCCGCACGCTCTTATGTGCAAGATGTAAAAAAGAGTATGGGTGCCGTTACGGGCCCAATGGTGCTTATCGATATTTTTATGGAAGCCGGAGCGGTATCGGTTATGATGTTAGGAAGTATACTGCTCTTACATAACAATATTTCTACCGCTCAGTTTATACTGTCCGTTATCTTATCTTCGGTGTTTGTGTCAGCAATAAGTAAAACCGCAACGCTCCATCATTTTTCCATCGTGTTTACTGAAAAGCTCAAAAGCATAGCGGTGATTCTCTGTGCGCCTCTTGCAAAAGAAAAGATCAGCGAAAAACTGAAAACGGGAGATATAGAATGCAAGAACGTACATTTTAAGTATGAAAAAGACGGCTTTGCGTTAAAAGATATTACGGTACAGTGTAAAAAAAACACTTTAAATGCGCTTGTCGGGCCGAGCGGCTGCGGTAAAAGCACGCTTGCGAATCTTATCATGGGTTTTTGGGATGTTGATTCAGGTGTGCTCACAATTTCGGGCAAAGATATTTCACACTATGATACGGACAGCATTTCCGCTCTTATCGGAAGTGTTCAACAGGAAGTGATCCTTTTTAATATGAGCATCTTTGAAAATATCGCGATCGGTAAGGCGGGCGCTTCGGAAGCGGAAGTTATAGAGGCCGCCCAAAAAGCACGATGTCATGATTTTATTTCCGCCCTGCCTCACGGCTACAACACACGGGTCGGAGAGATGGGCGTAAAACTTTCGGGAGGAGAAAAGCAAAGAATATCCATTGCCCGGATGATTCTTAAAAATGCCCCAATTCTTATTTTAGATGAAGCGATGGCTGCGGTTGACAGCGAAAACGAAAAACTCATAAACGAGGCGATCGAAGAATTAAGAAAAAATAAAACGGTTATCACGATTGCGCATCACCTGAACACCGTACAAAACGCGGACAAAATAATCATTATGGATAAAGGCCGCATACTGGATTCCGGCACACATGAAGAATTGATTTCGCGATGCACCTTTTATAAAGAAATGGTCGAAGCCCAAAACAAAGTAGACAACTGGCGAGTGGGGTAAAGGAGACATTTATGTATAAAAAATTATTTGCATTTTTGAGTAAGCGGGGAAAAATCGATGTATGTATTTCTTCTCTGTTTTTTACCTTGTACGGATTGAGCTCCGTGGGGATGTTGCTTACGGTGTTTGCGATTTTGTTTAAGATTGCTGCCGGGACTGATGTTCAGGGACTCTACGGGGCTTTTGCAACGCTGATAGGCTTGGTCGTTTTTAAGGGACTTTGCAATATGCTTGCCGACTTAAAAAAGCACGGAGCCGGCTTTGATGTGGTGCAGCAAATACGGGAGCGGATGA
The DNA here is from genome assembly GCF_000775995.1 of Treponema sp. OMZ 838. NCBI lineage: Bacteria > Pseudomonadati > Spirochaetota > Spirochaetia > Treponematales > Treponemataceae > Treponema > Treponema sp. OMZ 838. Next base: position 1,064,427 of record NZ_CP009227.1, read on the forward strand.
TTGTAAAATTAAAGCTGTTTAGTTTGGGATTTTATACGAATGAACGGCTGGGGGAATTAAATACAATTCTTCATAAAGATGTGGACAATATGTCTATGGTGGTCGGTCATATGTGGCCGCGGATGTTCGGTGATTTTCTCATTGCGCTTGCGGTATTTATCGGTCTTTGCTTTATCAATCTTAGTGCAGCCCTTGTGATGGCCGCGTCGATTCCTCTTTCGCTTGCTTACCTTTTTTACACAATTAAGGGAGCACAAAAAACGGAGCATAACAATAATTCCGCACTTGCCGATATGGTGAGTTTATTTGTCGAATATGTACGCGGTATTCCGGTGCTCAAAAGTTTTTCGCATAATAAAAGTCTGGATACTGAACTTTTTGAAAAGACAAAAAAATTCGGAGAAACAAGTAAGGCTGCTTCCCGTTTTAAGGCAAGACAGCTTTCGGTCTTTTCGTTTTTAATCGATGCAGGGTATTTTGTTCTTTTCATTTATTCCGGTCTTGCCGCGTTACGAGGAAGCATCGATGTGCTCAGCTTTATGATTATCGCAGTCATTTCAAAAGAATTTTATAAACCTTTTGCAGCTCTGGAAACGCACTATATGTATTATGTGTCTGCCGTAGACAGCTATCACCGCTTGGGAAAAATTCTTCATGCCGAGGTAATAGCCGATAAAACGGACGGAGTTACTCGTGCACAAAACGATATTGTTTTTAAAGATGTAGCATTTTCTTATGAAGAAGATGAGTTCAAAATGAATGGAATAAATTTTTCCGTTCCGGAAAAAACGATGACTGCGCTTGTAGGAGAATCGGGAAGCGGTAAGACGACGGTTACGAATTTGCTTTTGCGGTTTTACGATGTGCAAAGCGGAACTATTACGCTCGGCGGTACCGATATTCGGGATATCCCCTACGATGAACTTTTAGATCGCATCAGCATTGTTATGCAAAATGTTCAGTTATTTGATAACACCATCGAAGAAAATATCCGAGTAGGAAAAAAAGGAGCAACAAAAGAAGAAATCATCGAAGCTGCAAAAAAGGCAAAGATTCACGATTTTATTATGAGCTTGCCGAAAGGCTATGAAACGGATATAGGCGAAAACGGAGGTCTCTTATCCGGCGGACAAAGACAGCGGATTTCCATTGCACGAGCATTTTTAAAAGACGCTCCGATTTTAATCCTCGACGAAATGACCAGCAATGTCGATCCTGTAAATGAGTCTTTAATACAGGATGCCATTACAGAACTTGCAAAAAACAGAACGGTCATAGTGATCGCTCATCATTTAAGGACTATTCAAAAGGCAGATCAAATCCTTGTGTTTCAAAAAGGCTGTCTTATCGAAAAAGGAAAGCATAGAGAACTTTTGGAAAAGGAGGCTTACTATGCGCGGCTTTGGAAGGCACAATACGGGAGCGGAATGTGCTCACGCTAAAAAATATTTCGTATAAAACAAGGTCGGGGCTTCTCATTCTCGACAATATAAACCTCGAAATAAAAAAAGGAGAATTTGTTGTCATTACCGGAAAAAGCGGAAGCGGGAAGAGCACACTCGGCTCTGTTATCAATGGCCTTATCTCGCATTACTATGACGGAGTATTAACGGGCGAAGCTTATCTAAACGGAAAAGATATATGCACTATGGAGCTTTCAAAAATAGGCTGCATAGTAGGCTGTGTATTCCAAGACCCGCGAAGTCAGTTTTTTATGACCGATCCTTTTAGTGAAGCGGCATTCGGTTGCAGCAATATGCTTTTGAACAGGGAAGAAATACTGAAAAGGGTAGACAACAGTTTGAAGCTGCTTGGAATAAATCATCTAAAAGAGAAGAGTATCTTTAAACTTTCAAGCGGTGAAAAACAAAAACTGGCTATCGCGTCATGCTATGCGATGTCGCCTGACATTTTTTTGTTCGATGAGCCTACAGCTAATCTGGATATTCATTCCATCTTTGATTTGGAAAACATATTACGGAGCTTAAAAGAAGAAGGAAAAACCATTATCGTTTTGGAGCATCGATTATTTTATCTTTCGGCCTTATGCAGCCGTATGCTCATTATGGATAAGGGAAGAATTACGGGCGAATACTCAAAAGATGAATTTTTTGAGCTGCAAAAAAACAATAAAAATATTCGCCCCATATATTTGGGAAATCTCGATACGGTTCATTCTAAAAGTATTATCGATAAAACCACCCCATTGCTTGAAATAAAAAATATTTCATATTCACATTCAAAACAGGAAAAACCCGATGTGCTTAAAGACATATCAATAAGAGCTTATGAAAAGGAAGTTATCGGCATTATAGGTGAAAACGGAGCGGGTAAAACAACTCTTGCTAAATTGTGTACAGGCTTATTAAAAGAAAAAAGCGGAAGCGTTTTAATTAAAGGAGAAAAGCGTAGCTATAAGAAAAGGGCGGGGAGTATTTATTTTGTCATGCAGGACTCCGACTATCAACTTTTCGGTAATACCGTAGAGGATGAATTGAATATAGGAAAAAAAGGCGGCGGTTTGAGCTATACGGAAAAAGAAACCGTTTTATCGGACTTTGAAATTCTTGATTTAAAAGAACGGCATCCGCTTGCCCTCTCAAGAGGTCAAAAGCAACGGCTTACCATTGCAGTAGCTTTTTGCAATAACTGTAAGATACTTTTTTTAGATGAACCGACAAGCGGCTTGGATAAACATTCTATGGATTTAGTTTCTAAAAGTATTCTCACTGAGGCAAAGGCAGGTAGGCTTATATTTGTAATATCGCATGATTATGAATTTTTACTGTCTGTCTGCAACAGAATTATTTATTTAAAAAGCGGAATGGTTCACGCTGATTTCAATTTAAATAATGATACCAAGAAAATGCTCTGGGAGCTTTTAAGTAAAAAAGAGGAAATGTGAAGTGAATACAAAAAGAAAAGCGGATCCGAGAACGGTACTCGGCATTGTATTTATTTTTATCTCGTTCGGTCTTGCCGTCAATAAGCCCCTCCCCTCACATGTTTTACTTATTATTTGTAATTTCTATTTATGGGATGTACGCGCTTATCGTGAATCCGTTTTATATAGCGGAATGTATAGTATCATTGCCGTGTCGATGTTTTATATTCATTATATTCCGAATTCGACAATTGCTCTCATGATTGTATCTTTAAGTTATTTTATTCAAAAATTCGTTATTGCGGTTATGATGATTATATTCTTGAAAAAGAAAACTTCCATGCCCTCTATTATATCGGCTATGCAGACGATGAAATTTCCAAACATAATAGCAATTCCCTTAATCGTTGTATTTAGGTATCTCCCGTCCTTAAAAGAAGATTACGGCTGTTTAAAAGACAGTTTAAAAATAAGAGGAATTTCTATTTCGGGCTTACGGTTTTTAATTCATCCCATTCGTTCTTTAGAACTTATAATTGTTCCGATTTTATTTAGAAGTCTTCGCATAGCTGAGGAACTTTCCACATCGGTTTTGCTGAGAGGAATTGAAAACTATAAAAACAGAACGAATGTCTATCCGCTCAAATTTACAAAAACGGATTTTGTATACGGATTATGTACGGCTATTGCTGTGGCTGTGGTATCGTACTTACAGGTTAGTAATATTTTTTAGGAGAATATAAACTATGGAAACAACGACAAACAAACTAAACGCCAAAGATTTTATTTTTATCGGAATTTTTGGTACAGTTGCACTGCTCATCTTCTTTGTTACAGGAGCAATTGCTGCATTAACGCTTTTCGGAACGGTAGCCAATATCCCGATTACGCTGTTTTTTGTATCGATAGCATTTATGCTGGCGGCATCAAAGGTAAGAAAAACGGGCGTCTTTTTTATTATGGGGATAATTATCGTTTTACCGGGATTTATGGCGGCAAACGGAATAGGCGTCGGCCTTTCAATTATCGGCTGGTTCATTGCGGAGACTCTTGCGTCAACGATGAAGTACAAGGATAAAAAAGCAATTATTCTGTCCTATATGCTGGGCTCCACATTGCAGACAGCCTTGTTCACCCTGCCCATGTATCTTTCGCATGGAGAATACTTTGTGCAAAGAAAGGAGATTTTACATTTAACGGATGAAGCTTTACAACAGTATTTGCAGGTTGTGGGTTCATGGCAGATGTACGGTTCTATGGTTGCATTGACAGTTATAACAAGTTTCGCGGGAGCGTGGATTTCTATGCGGATATTAAAAAAGCATTTTGAAAAAGCGGGAGTGATATAGCAGCATTTTAATTTATATTCCAACTCGCCGTATTCATTTTTTTTAGACTGTGCTACGATAAGTCATCATGCTGAAGACTTTATCAAAAAGCCTGCGGGAATATAAACGGACATCCGTTATCGCAGTGCTGCTGACTATTACGGAGGTGGTGTTTGAAATAATCATCCCCTCCTGTATGGCGTATCTCATTGATTTTGGAATTGAAGCCGGTGCAATGCAAACGGTGTTCAAGTACGGGGCGGCGCTTTTGGTCTTTGCGCTTATTCAATTATTGACGGGGGTGTTTTCGTCGGTTACTGCGGCAAAGGCATCGGCGGGTTTTGCGGCAAATCTGCGGCAGGATATGTACGACAACGTGCAGACTTTTTCTTTTTCCAACATCGACAAATTTTCACCTTCTTCCATTATAACGCGGCTTACCACCGATGTAACAAACGTACTCAACTCCTATCAGATGCTGGTAAAACTTGCCGTGCGCGCCCCCGGAATGATGATCTTTGCGATGATTGCATCGTTTAGAATCAGTACGAACATTTCCCTCATCTTTCTCGGTATGATTCCGCTTTTGGGACTCGGTATCTTTCTTATTATCCGGAAGGTGCATCCGATATTCAGAACTGTTTTTAAAACCTACGATACGCTCAACAATGTGGTGCAGGAAAACGTGCGCGGTGTCCGGGCGGTAAAATCCTTTAACCGGCAGCAGTACGAAATTACCAAGTTTGAAAATATTTCCGAATCGATTTACAAGGGCTTTTCAAAAGGGGAGCGGTATATTACGCTGATGATGCCGATGGCACAGCTGTGTATTTATACCTGTATGATTTTGATTTCGTGGTTCGGTGCAAAGGAGATTGTTGCGAGCGGGAACAATGCGACGCAGGGGCTCACCACCGGGTCGCTGATGGCGCTGTTTTCGTATGCCTCTCAAATTATGATGAGCTTGATGATGTTTTCGATGGTCTTTGTGATGATCACTATTTCCCGTTCTTCCGCAGACCGTATTGCAGAAATTTTAAATGAGCAGCCGGACATCACCAATCCTGAGCATCCCGTGATGGAGGTAAAAAACGGAGAGATATGCTTTACCAATGCCGATTTTATGTATACTGCGGATGCCGATAAAAAAGTAATCGATAATGCGAACCTTGTTATCCGGTCTGGAGAAACGGTGGGGATTATCGGCGGCACGGGTTCTTCCAAAACATCTTTTGTCCAGCTCATTCCCCGCTTATACGATGTTACCTCCGGTTCGGTGAGTGTCGGCGGTGTGAACGTAAAAGACTACGATGTAAAAACGCTGCGGGATGCGGTAGCAATGGTCTTGCAGAAAAATGAATTGTTTGCCGGTACGGTAAAGACTAATTTGCAGTGGGGGAATGAACATGCAAGCGATGCGGAAATTGCGGAAGCGTGCCGCCTCGCTTGCGCTGCCGAATTTGTCGAAGCAATGCCGGATGGGTATAACTCCCGTATCGAGCAGGGAGGTGCCAATGTTTCCGGTGGACAAAAACAGCGGCTTTGTATTGCGCGGGCGCTGCTCAAGAAACCTAAGATTTTAATCCTCGATGATTCAACCAGTGCGGTAGACACCAAAACGGACGCACTGATTCAAAAGTCATTTAAAGACTTCCTGCCGGATACAACAAAGATCATTATTGCGCAGCGGATTTCTTCCGTACAACATGCGGATAAAATTCTCGTATTCGACAACGGAGCAATTACTGCGGTCGGCACACATGATGAATTGCTGCATACAAGCGACATCTATAAAGAAGTCTTTGAAACGCAACAAAAAGGAACTGACGACATAATGACTATCAGAGTTGAGCAGTGTACACGGAGGTACACTGCTCAACAGTGCAACAAAAATCGGAGGTTCCGATGCATAATATGAAACCTGCTCACGGTGCAAAACCGGAAATGAAACTTTCCATGCCTGCCGTCAAACGGCTTCTTTCCTATCAAAAACAGTACAGGGGCATCCTTGCGGTTGTGACGGTCTGTATTTTATTAAGTGCAGGCGCAACCGCCGCCGCCTCTTTATTCCTGCAAGTATTGATTGATCAGTATATCCTGCCACTGCTTGCGCAAAGTACTCCGGTGTTTACCGGACTGCTACGGGCGCTCATCGTTATGGCGGCGGTGTACGGCGCCGGTGTCCTTTGTTCATGGATTTACAGCCGTTTGATGATCAATGTGGCGCAGCGGACGCTCAAGCGGATCCGCGATGAGATGTTCGCAAAGATGCAGCGCCTGCCGATTCGGTATTTCGACACGCACACGCACGGTGATATTATGAGCCGCTACACCAACGACACCGACACACTCCGGCAGATGATTACGCAGTCAATGCCGCAGTTTGTTTCTTCCGTGTGTACGATTATCGCCGTGTTCTTTGCAATGTTGTATCAGAGTGTGTATCTGACAGTCATCGTTGTCGCTTCCATCTTTTCTATTTTGAACGTGATTAAGTTCGTCGCAAAAAAGAGCGGCTTCTATTTTGTCCGCCAGCAGGAGACACTCGGGCAACTCAACGGCTATGTTGAAGAGATGATAAACGGACAGAAAGTGATTAAAGTGTTCTGCCGGGAAGAAGCGGTAAAAGCTGAATTTAAAGAAAAGAATGCCGCATGGCAGGAAAGCGCAGCAAAAGCAAATGCGTATGCAAATATCATCATGCCCTTTATGAATGCGCTGGGATATTTTCAGTATGTGATTGTTGCGCTTGTCGGTGCATGGTTTGCTATTGCAAAAATTCCCAATCCGACTATCGCCGGTATCAATACGCTGACGCTTGGCACCATCGCTTCATTTTTAACGCTGTCGCGGAGCTTTACCAATCCCATTTCTCAGCTATCCAATCAGCTCAATTCGGTAATCAATGCCGTTGCAGGAGCCTCACGGATTTTTGCGCTGATGGACGAAGCGCCGGAGGAAGATGCCGGTACCGTTACGCTTGTCAACGCACGGGAAGAAGCAGGCACCTTGTCCGAAGCGGCGGAACACACGGGTATATGGGCGTGGAAGGAAACACAGGCAGACGGCGCGGTTTCTTTAACCCGGCTGACGGGCAAGGTGATTTTTGAACATGTCGATTTCGGTTATAGCCTTGAGAAAAACGTGCTGAAGGACATAAACCTCTTTGCGGAGCGCGGACAAAAGGTTGCATTCGTCGGGGCGACCGGTGCAGGCAAAACAACGATTACCAATTTGATCAACCGCTTCTACGATATTAACAGCGGCACTATTACCTACGACGGCATACCGATTACCCGCATTAAGAAAGAAGACCTGCGGCGTTCGCTCGGTATCGTATTGCAAGAGGTGAATTTATTTACCGGCACTATTATGGAAAACATTCGATTCGGCAACTTGGATGCAACCGACGAACAGTGTATCGCAGCGGCAGAACTTGCCAATGCGCACAACTTTATTACGATGCTGCCCCACGGATATGACACGGTTATTGAAGGCAGCAAAAACTCCCTTTCGCAAGGACAGCGGCAGCTCTTATCCATTGCCCGCGCCGCAGTCTCCGATCCGCCCGTTATGATATTGGATGAAGCAACCTCTTCAATCGACACAAGAACCGAAGCGCTCATCCAAAAAGGTATGGATAGGCTGATGGAAGGCAGAACCGTTTTCGTCATCGCCCACCGCCTCTCCACCATTATGAACTCCGACGTTATCATGGTCTTGGATCACGGCGAAATTATCGAACGCGGCACACACGAAAGTCTTATTGCCAAAAAGGGTATGTATTATCAACTTTATACGGGAGCCTTAGACTTTGACAAATAGGCGGGCATCTGCGTTGTCGCTTAACAAAAAACACTCCTCGACGTACAACAAGTACGACTGCGGGTGTTTTTTGTACGCTCCTAGCATCTGCTCCACCTATTTGTCAAAGCGCTGGTTAGGGGCGGGGTATCTCCTTCATCGCTTCTGTTTAAATCAGTGGCATCCTTGCCGCTGCTGAAAATCCTCAACGTATCAGTACCGCCACGGATGGCGGTGTTTCTAAACAGCAGCAAGTTTTTCACTAGAAAAACTTGTCGTTGAAAAGCGTACACGGAAGTACGCTTTTCAACAGGCCTGCGGTTAATTTTCGCTCACGCCTCGTATCTGTACCGTCTCTTTGCAAAAGCGTTGGTTAGGGGCGGGGCATCTGCGTTGTCGCTTAACAAAAAACAGTCCGCGATAGTTGCAATTTACTTGTCTAAAACTTCGGTTTTCCAGTCTTTTATTGTGCGTGTCTGTTCATCAAATGAACTTCCAATGAGCACTATTTTTTTCCCACTCGCCATGTACTTTGCGGCATAGCCATTCGTTTTTATCTGGTTGAAGGCATCTTCAGCACTACCATTCCCGGAGAGCTTAAACTCAAAGATATACACAGCATCAGCAGTAATAACCACGGCATCCGCACGTCCGGTAGCGCAGTGTACTTCCGTCTGTACAAACTGTCCCATCAGTGCAAAGACAAGATACACTGCTGTCTGATAGTTCTGTTCCCGCAGTTTCAGCTTATTCTTCGGGAAATCATCATACGGAATACTTGCGATAATCGCTTGCATCCGCTCCATAAAGCTATTCACGTCACCCTTGCGGATGTCTTGTACAAACCGTCCAACCCATACCCCTGTTTGGCCGAAGGGGACGTCAGAATATGCCGGTAACAGATTATGCAAAAAGCCATACCGTACCTCATCATTCGGAAAGCCCAGTCGGTAAAGCCGTAAATCTTTTATATATTCCTTGATAGTGAGATAGCCTGCTTGAAACAGAATAGGCAACGCATCTTGAGCAACTGCCCGATAGGTTTGCAAGCCATCTTCATCAAGTTGCACATTGCCATCCAAGTCGGGGATATAATAATGCGCTTCTTTTAAGAAGTTGACCAAAAAAGTCGGCGTTCCCGTACCGAACCAGTAACCGCTAATCTCTTTTTTGACAAAGGCGCTCAAAAGGCTAAAGGGATTGTACATTCCTTCTCCTGCAGGATGGAACATATAGCCGTCGTACCACTGCTTTAAGGCTGCTAATGCCTGTTGATACGTAAGGTTTTGCTCATCGGCAAGCACTTGTATGTCAGGCTGGAAGTTCGTTTCAAGTTCTGTTTGTGTGATGCCGCAGAGGCTGGCATACTGTTTCTCAATCGATATATCGCGGAGGTTATTCAAATCACTGAAAATGCTGATCTTGCTAAACTTGGTAACCCCGGTTAAAAAGGCAAAGCGGATATATTCATCACAGGTTTTTATGACAGAGTAAAAAGCTTTAAGCGCATTGCGGTATTGTTCATTCAGCGCTTCATTTATTCCCATCGTTTGTAAAAGCGGCTTATCGTATTCGTCTACGAGAATGACTACCTGCTTGCCGGTCTTTTGATATGCCCGTTGGATTATCCCTTTAAATCGGCTCGAAAACGTTTGCTCTGAGGTATCTGATTCGTATTGCTTTTCCCACTGGACTAAATGAGTGTGCAGAATAGTGTGCATACTTTTTTCATCATTGTAATTTTCCGTATTAAAATCCAGATAGAGTACAGGATATTCTTGCCACGCCTCTCTGCCTTCTTGTGCCGCTTGCTCCTCTTCCGCTTTTTCAAGATATAGATCTTTGAATAGCTCTTTTTGCCCGCGGAAATATGCTGCCAAGGTTGAAAGGAAAAGACTCTTGCCAAACCTCCGCGGACGGCTTAAGAAATAGGGACTCGACACTTGAACGAGCCGCCAGAGAAATGGGGTCTTATCAATATACAGATAACCGTCTCGGCGCAGTTTTTCAAAACTCTGTATGCCGATCGGTAGTTTGCGGGGAGTATTCATAGCAATAGTATAGCAGGGTTCAATGCTTTCTGCAATTTAGCCACGTCAAAGACGGCTATTCGTTTGCCAAATAAGAGGAACCCAGTTGTTTTTTTAAGCAGGTAAAAAGTACGAAAAGAAAGAGAGCGGCGGCGAGGAAAATGAGGAACATCATAGGATGTAAAGAGGCGGAGAGACACATTTTACAAAGCCGGTAAAGATGAAAGAAAAAGGCGAGGATAAAAAACTGTAAGCTGATTATACCGATCATGATGTTGATTTTAGAAACGGAAAAAGGCCCCGCGACCGGAGAAAAGAGACGGGAGTTCATCGGATCGCCGTGACGGTTGTGCAGTTTCCCGAATAAGTATTCCGTATATCGTCCGGTTTTTTTATTGCAAAATATCTTATTAAGCTCGGAGTTTGCCGACTCATTGCAGCCTTCCCAAAACTTGTGATTAGTGCTCATCTGTGCAATATTGCTTTCATACAGCTCATACCATGCCTTTGATCCCTTGCCCATAAGAACCCACAACACAGAAAAGAGCATTCCCAAAAAGCAGATAACAAGGGGAACTATCCCCATAGTAAAAGGCTGGGCAAATGACTTTTCCGTACACGGGGATTCATTTTTTTCGGTAATGATGACCATAAACTCTTTACAAACTTTCACATCATCTTTAACAGCTTGAACCGTTGCAGTAAGGCGATTGCCGGCTAATTGGGGGATAAATATATCCTTCATATAAACAGCATAAGCGCCTGCAATAGCAATTAAAAAAGCAGCAAGAAAAACAGACCGAGACCAAAGACGTTCAAGCTCAAAATCTCTTCCGCGCCAAAGGTATTTGTAAATATCCTTTGCTGTAGGGGTGTGATTATTACTGTTCGCATTCGTATTGTCATTACGATTGTTATCTTGATTGCACATAAATCCCCCTTTTTATTTTGCCGTAATATTTTGACAGTAGGATTCAAAAGTTTTAGTGATTGTCCGCACCCCATATTCTATTTCTTCTTTTTTTGATTCGGTATTATCATTACGAGAAGTTGCAATTGTTTTTTTATCGTACCGTTCTCCTACTTTTTTAAGAGCTTCATCATAGGCGTATGTTAAAAGAGCGTATTTACGGCTTTCTTCTGAGAATACAAGGTTTATAAGAGCAAAGGCAACAATAAGAACTGTCATAATACCGACAAAAATTGAGGTGATGATAAATATATCTTGATTACCGTATTGACGTACATTCATCCATAAGAAAATTAATAAACCGATTGCAAATACACTGAACACTATAAATAATACGTAAGAACATATCGGCATTTGTATTTTTTCTATATACATATCGATTATTAGAGAATCATCCTGCTCTGGTATTTTGTCTTTATTTATTAAGTTCTTTGCATTTATACTTTCATTACTTTTACCGTCTGTAAACATAGATTTGTATATGTATTTATCAAACACTTTAATCTTCTCCTTTCCTCGCCCCCCATACGGAGCGTTTTTCTTCATTATCTCTCCACAAACTGCACTGCTGTTTGCGGCAAGTTCAAAAATTGACTTTCTTGCCAATTTTTGAACGCGACATCCTTGTTCGTTCTGAAAATACTGAGCGTAAAAAGCATAGCTACTCAGCTTTTCATTCAGAACCCGCTTGAGCACCAAGGCAGGTTCTTAAGGCAGAGCCCTAAGTCGCCGTTTTTCTTTAGATGGGGTCATAGGGGAAGACTTTTCTTTTTATCGAAAAAAAAGAAAAGTCTTCCCCTAACCGGTTAAAAGCCTGCGAGACAACATACCCGAAAATTATTGCCCTTGCTATTGAAGTCCACGGAGCCGTCACTGAAATCCACGTCCCAAGCGTAACTATTGTCGAAGGAAACCTGCGACGACGACCAATACAATGAAGTACCGAGACTTGCATCTGCATAACTGCTATCCAGACCGTGTATTTTTGCAAGACTATCATTGATTGCCACGCGGTTCTTATACACCTCGCACAGTTCCGCAAGACTTGGTATATACCAGTCAAACCTCTTTTCTCCAAGCTGTGTCCTATATATTTCGTTATAAGTATTTACCCAGTGGAACGCCGGATAGTTCGTTGCTGCATCCGCGGCTCCTGCAGTATCTTGCTGCTTAATATACTCCCAGTTATCGCTACCGTCAGTATCGCCGGTAAACGTTGCCCTTTGGGCAGCGCCACTTCCTGTTGCGCTCGGTGTGCAGATAATATCTGCAAACTTCATGTTGTAGCCGGCGCTGTCATTCTTTGCCCATCTAAGACCGCTACCGCTTGTATGCAGCGCAATCATACGCGGTACACCATAGCTATTAGAGCCGCAGATAATACCAACCGGTGGCTTGTTTGGGTCTATTGCAGTATAGCTATCTTTATCAACGACTGTTTTATCCGCAAGTACGATTTTACCGACAGTGTAGGCGCTATAGTCTTTGACGGCAAAAGTACCTGTTGTGCTTACACTTCCGGAGCTTATTGTAACCGTGTAGTCGTTCTCTGTTCCCGGTATGGTAAGGCTCACTTTCAGCGTAGCATCATCAATAATCGTAATCGCCGAGCTATTGGTAATTGAAGATGTTGCACAGCTTACCGAAAAATTCTCTTTGCTCACTCCCGGCGCTTTGAAGTTCACCCCCTTCACGGTCGCCGTTATAGGGGAGTCTTCCTTAGAAATGCCCGCATTGGGAATCGTAAACGAGGTAAATTTCGGACTGCCGTATACCTGAATGGTCGGATGGGTTACGGTCTTTTTATCATCGTAAGAAGATCCTTCATAATATGACGTTTGAACGGCATTGCCGAACAACACTTTCGCGGTAAACACGCCTTCTTCCGATGGGACAGGAATATCCGCCGTAAGCGTGGTAAGCTCGCGTCCCGTATGCGACGTATCAATCGGCGCCGCGCTTCCGTAAGCGGCTCCGTTGCTGTCATAGAGCTGTACGGTGATACCCCCCGCAACAATATCGAGATTGATGCCTTTGAGCATAATTTTCGTTGTACTCGAAGGCGGTACCGCACTTGAAGCTATCTGTGTTACGCTCAATTCGGGCTGGGCGGTAAGACGCGCTTCTTTGGAGATGACAAAGGTTTCGGTTACGCTTTGATATGTTCCGCACAGTTTTACCTTTACCGTATATACCGCACCTTCCACGGTTACATTACTCGCAGAAAGGGTTGGCGCAGTAAGCGTTACCGTGTAGTCTGAACCGGCTGCGACTGCGTTTTGAAGGCTGCCTACCAGAGTGCTGTTTTTAAAGATACCGACTTTTACCGCCGGGTCGCTTTGACTTGCGATAAGGTCAAAATTACTTCCTTTAAGCGTTGCCGTTATCGTGAGGTCGGTGTCGTTATAGACAAGGTGCGCACGGCTCAATTCGATGCCGTTCAGGGAAGGGGTCAGCGAAGCGGTAACGGATACCGAAGCCGGGTCGCTTTTGTTTCCGACGTCATCCTTTGCACTCACTGAAACCGTATACACATCGCCGACGACAGGAGTTACCGGAAGTTCATAGCCGGTTTTGTCTTTTGTAAGCGGCATATCCGTTGCATCTTCGCCTCCTTTTTTCCAGCTCAAGGTAAGTCCCGCAAAATCACTGTCTGTAGGATTTGTCCACGTTACGATAATCTTTTGGTTTCCTGAATCGTATACTGCAGAAAGGTTTTTTACCTTTGCAGGCGGTGTTTTGTCGATGTTTGTAATGGTAATCGTTTCTACTTCACGTCTGCCGTCATTATCTAACACTGCTACCGAGTAGATGCTGTTCGCAGTAACCGTAAAGCTATTGCCGGTTATCTCGGTTCCATTTTCCAACACATCCTTTGCACTGAGCCCGCTTCCTTTCTTCCATTTTGCTTCTTTTAGTGAAGTGTCTGAACTAACCGTTATCGTTACAGAATCTTTTGTCCACTCAGTTTTTACAGGGACTTGCGTCAGAGTAATAGTCATCACACTGCTAGCAGCGTTGGTGGTAACCGTTTTACTCACACCGTCTTTACTCTTGTTCAGCGCCTTGTCGATGGTTTTAACGGTAAATGTATACGCAGTACCGCTGGTAAGCCCTTCCGCGGTAAAGCTCATCGCTTTACCTTTTTCCGCAGAAAGGTAAACGGCGTTTGTAAGGGTTCCCGCCGCAGGGCTTGCAGTAATTTCTACCTGATACAGGTCTGCATCCGCAGGGTTCGTCCAGCTTAAACTTACTTTACCATTTCCGGCAGCTGCTGTAAGTTCCGTAACTTCCGCAGGTGGCGTTGTGTCTTGTGCGGCGCTAACATTTGGATTACAGCCGATTATCATCGCTGCTACAGCCATATATGCAGCGGCGATAGTTATATAGCGTATGTTCTTTTTCATACGGTGTTCTCCTTATTATGTAAATTATCTCATGTTGTTCGTATGTGATTCCTGCGAGGATTATCCGGTATCAAACCAGACTGCATACCGAGCATTGCGGTACAAGGCGGACAATAATAAGAGGTTTATATAATAAGTTCTTTTCAGTATCGCCACGAATGGCGGTGGTTCCATATAGTAGCGAGTTTGCTGGGCAAACTTGTCGTTGGACAGCGTTTTTAGTGATGAGGAAACATTGTTATGTGTGTGAAATACGGATAAAAAATTATCTAAATAACATTCATGCTGTGAGCTGTGAGCTGTGAGCTGTGAGCTGTGAGCTGTGAGCTGTGAGCTGTGAGCTGTGAGCTGTGAGCTGTGAGCTGTGAGCTGTGAGCTGTGAGCTGTGAGCTGTGAGCTGTGAGCTGTGAGCTGTGAGCTGTGAGCTGTGAGCTGTGAGCTGTGAGCTGTGAGCTGTGAGCTGTGAGCTGTGAGCTGTGAGAATTGTACAGCCGACTATGCGCGTGTCAAGCCCCTTTTGCAAATATGCGGTATAGATGCTAGGAGCGTACAAAAAACACCCGCAGGCGTACTTGTTGTACGTCGAGGACTGTTTTTTGTGAAGCGACAACGCAGATATGCTGCATATTTGCAAAAGGCTTACGGGAGGCGGTTTTGACTGCGGATATGCGGTATGTCGGCTCGGCATGGGTAGTATTATAGGCTAAGAAGGAGTAAAAAGCAACTCCGGAGATATTAGGTTTAGAACCCTCTAAAAACTTCCGTTTTTAGAGGGTTCCCTTAGATTTCTTTTGCGATGTTTTAATGCCAAAGGTACGGAGGACGCAAAAGCGGCTATAGCGTTTCGGCTTCTGCACTGGCTGAGAGCAAACCGTAACAACCTATCTCCGTGCGCGCAACGAATTGCACACGGCAAGAAGTGCAACACCGACATCGGCGAACACCGCTGCCCATAATCCGATAATGCCCAAAGCGCCGCCTGCCAAAAAGGCGATTTTAACGACAAATGACATAACGATATTCTGCTTAACGATTTGCCGTGTAAAGCGTGCCGACTTGATTGCCTGCGGAATAAGCTGCGGATTATCGGTCATAAGCACGACATCGGCGGCTTCGATTGCGGCGTCGCTGCCGATTCCGCCCATCGCGATACCTACATCCGCGCGGGCAAGAACAGGCGCATCGTTAATCCCGTCTCCGACAAACACGCAGACAGCGTGGGCGTTGCTCTTTTTCCGATCGTCGCTGATTGCTTCAAAGCGAGCGACCTTTTCATGCGGCAAAAGTTCGCTGCTGCAGCGGTCAAGCTGCAATTCGGCGGCTATTTTTTCGCCCGTGCGTTTCGTATCGCCGGTCAGCATCTCAAGGTATCCGACGCCGGCGCTGCGCAGTTCCCGTATTGCCTGTGCGGATTGCGGTTTAATGCTGTCACTGCAAATAATACAGCCGGCATAGCGCCCGCCGTAGGAAAGGAATACCTTTGTTCCTTCGATTTGGGCGATGGAAGCAGGCTGCTTTTCCGCATCGCCGAAGATGAACAGCGCGGAACCAGCTGCAAGCTCCTGTCCGTTCCGCAGCATTTTAACACCGGAACCGGCTTTTTCCGTGTATTGCCGGAGTTCGGCTGCTTCTGTTTCAAACACAGCTGTTTTCTCTTTACCGAGCTGCCCTTGAATAGCGCCTTTTATCGCAACGGCAATCGGATGGCCGGAATGATACTCGGCGATATAGGCAAGTTCAAGCAATTCCTCCGTGCTGAATTGTTCTGCAGGAAGAATATGCTGTACCGTTAAAACACCGGCGGTCAATGTGCCGGTTTTGTCGAATACGACGCTGTCCGTTTTGGCAAGCGAGTCGATAAAATCTGCGCCTTTTATCAATATACCTTTTTTTGCTGCGCCGCCGAGTCCGCCGAAGTAGCCGAGCGGAACGGAGATAACAAAGGCGCATGGGCAGGATATAACAAGGAATACCAGTCCGCGCGAAATCCACGGAACAAAGGCGTTCCACGAAAGCGGGCTGCCGTGTACAGCCGAAAGTACAAGCGGCGGAAGGAGCGCCAGCACGACTGCACCGATCGTTACAATCGGCGTGTATACCCGCGCAAAGCTCGAAATAAGCCGCTCCGTTTTTGCCTTGCGGTCTTGCGCATGTTCCACCAACTGCAGCATTTTAGCCGCAGCAGTATTTTCCGCCGCTACGGTAGTTTTAATCACCGCAAGCCCGTCCGTATTGACGAATCCTGCAAGTACCGTACCGCCTGCTTCAATAAAACGCGGAACACTCTCTCCCGTCATCGAAGAGGTGTCAAAAGAACACGCTCCTTCGACCAGTATCCCGTCCAGAGGAACCTTTTCTCCCGGTTTTACGAGGATCAGCGTACCGACAGGAACATCTTCCGGAGCTACAATGTCAGGGTCATCGCCTTCATGATGATGCCCGCAGCAGCACTCTTCGGCATGATTATGCGTATGTTCGTGTTCATGCTCGCAATCGCATTCTTCATGTTTGTGATGATGTTCATGGCTGTGTTCGTGTCCACACTCGCAGTTTTCCGAATGGGTATGGTGATGTTCACCGTGTTCGTGCCCGCATTCGCACATCTCGGCGTGAATGTGCTCATGACTGTGATGGTGGTCATCATCTTCATGTTCATGACCGCAACAACTATGTGCATCGCCGTGCTCCGATTCGGAGTCGGCAGGATTACGGTAGAGCCGGACAAATTCAGGACGCAAATCCATCAAGTTGGTAATGGAACGGCGGGACTGCTGAACGGCAGCGGCTTGCAGCAGCTCACCTAAGTTATAAAACAGCATAACCGCAGCGCCTTCCGACCACTCTCCGAGTATGAATGCACCGAGTGTCGCAAAAGTCATCAAAAAGTTTTCGTCAAAAATAGTCCCCTTACCGATGGTCTTGAGCAAGGTTTGGATAACTTCCAGCCCCGCAGCAAGCCACGAACCGACAAAAAGCAGTGATGAAAGTGCAATGGAGTAAGAAGCGCCGCTGAACTGAACGGTCATTTTGAAAGGTTCGGAAGCAATTTTCAATACAATTCCGGCGATAAAAAACACTGCCGCTACGCTAAACCGGATAATATCGTGTTTATCCCACAAACTGTCATGATGATGTTCATCATGATTATGCGTTTCGTGTATATGATTACATGCCATACAACTACAAGCCATCTTCTCTCCTCCTTAGATCATGGCAACCGCATTAAAAATATTTTTAGCGGTTGCCTTCCTTCTGTGCGAAATTTTACTTAAAATTTCGTACATTTTTTCCGGTAAATGGGTAAATGCATCAGGTAGAGTAGATAAAACCGCGGAAAAATTGAGACTGTGAGACCATTTGAACCGCGAAGAGGTTCAACTCTGGTCGAATAGTATCAATTTTTCCGCGGGGTTATTAAAAAACAGCCTGATGCGTTTACCCTGCCCCTTCGGCTCAGCGCCCTTCCAGAATATGCTCCATGCCGACGCTGTATAAGATGCCGACATGATTGTCCTCTATAGAATAGTAGATTTGTTTTCCCACCCGCCGCGAACGCGCTATTTTTGCTTGTCTGAGGATACGCAGTTGATGAGAAATTGCCGAAGCGGATATTTCAAGTACCTCCGCAATGTCGGCAACGCACAGCTCACCCGCCATTAACGCGGATACAATCTTGATACGGGTTGAATCACCGAAGTTCTTAAAAAAATCACTCAATGCGGTCATCGTGTCCTCGTCGGGGATCTTTGAGCGTGCATGAGCCACGGCATCGGGGTTAAAATACTCCGCCGTTTCGTCAGTCATCGGTTCTTCTTGATTTTCCATTACGCTGCCTCCTTATGTATTCCGATTATCACGCCTGCCGGCCTTGGTCATTCGCTTTCTCAAAACAGCAAGGTGATTTTTTTTACCTACAAATATATGAACAGATGTTCAGATGTTTATTTGATTATAGAGGCAATAACATATACTGTCAAGAGAAAAAATACAAGGAAATCTGAGTTGATACATCGCCAATGCACACAATCTTTCCCGCGCCTTTATAAAACGTCCGGTTTCCTGTATACTGCATCTCATGCGAGTTACTACGGAAAAAATCGTATTCGGCGGGAAAGCGCTGGCACGGATAGATGGGAAAACGATATTTATCCCTTTTGCACTCCCCGATGAAGAACTCGATATTAGCGTTACGGCAAATAAGCGCGATTACAGCGAAGCGGTTATAAAAAAAATCATCACACCTTCTCCGCACCGGATTGAACCGTCCTGTCCTTATTTCGGGTACTGCGGCGGATGTAATCTGCAAATGGCGGATGACGACTTTCAACAAGTACTTCGGCAGGCAATGGTTGCAGAGCTTTTCGACAGAGCACATATTACACCGGAACGTCCGCCGGTTTTTATTACGGGACCCGCATGGGAATATCGAAATCGGTTTCAATTCCATACAGATAAAAACGGAACAATCGGGATGCACGGGTTTGCGAGCAACACGGTTGTTCCCGTACACGACTGTCCCATTGCAACACCGGCTTTGCGTACTATTCTACAACAAGGTGGGTTGCAAAAACTTTTTCCTCGCAGTACAAAAATCGCTCAAGACCGTTACCATATTTTTGCACAAGATGACGTATACAGTCCCGTTCATCCCGACGCTTCGGCACGAGTAAAAGACACTGTTTTGAACTTTAGCGTATTCGGCTTTTTTCAGTCGAATATCACAATGCTGGAAAAACTGATTGAACCGGTATCGGATATCCCCCCATGTACGCGGATACTCGATTTTTATGCCGGTGTCGGCACCTTTTCCGCTTTTTTAACGGACAAAGCTTCCGAGCTTCATTTGGTGGAACACAATGAGCGGGCGCTGCGGACAGCACAGCAAAACCTCAACCGGATTATTGCAGAAAAGAACAGCCCCTGCCGCGGCTTTTTCCATGCCGTTTCCGACGCCGATTGGCCGGACATCCCCGCCGCACAGCTTACATATAATGCTGCTATCATCGATCCGCCGCGGCAGGGCATCCACGAACGGGCGCTTACTTATCTGGGGCAAGCAAAAATACCGCGCATTCACTATGTTTCATGCAATCCCGCAACCTTTGTCCGCGATGCAAAAAAACTAACCGCATTGGGGTATCGATTTATCGAATACCATTTGTTCGACTTTTATCCGCAAACACACCACTGTGAACTTTTAGGAATTTTTATACGATGACAAAACCGAAACGCTTTTTAACATCCTTACTTACAGCAGCCTTTTCATGTATGTTTTTGCTGATTCCGACACGGTTGCTTACTGCACAAACCGCACAAACAGAACAAGCACAGTGGTCTGCGGTTATGGCGGGTGAAACACTCTGCGATCCGGTCTTACATGGAGAATATCTTTATACATTAAGCTCGGATCAAGCGCTTAACTGTATCGATTATACCGGTTCCTTTGTATGGCGGCGGAATATTGAGCGGACAATAAAACCGTTTTTAAGCGTATCAAATTCGGGAATATTGATTATTGCAGATGCGTCGAGGATGCTGCAAGCAGTTTCCGGACAGGGGATTTATCTGTGGTCGGTGCAGCTGCCGGAGCCGGCATTATATGCTCCTTACAGCACTACAGACGGCAGAATATGCGTGCTGACGAAATCCAATCTTTACTGTTTTTCCATAAAAGGGAAGCTCAAATGGCAGGTTACATTATCTTCTCCGCCGGCACGGCAATTATGCGAAACGGGAGCGGCATCATTACTGCTGACGCTTACGAACAAAGACTTTGTAACCGTTTCGCTTACCGGACAGGTGTTAAATACAAAAACACTAAAAAAAGATATTGCAGTACTCTCGGCCGCTCCCGGCGGGTATGTGATGAGCACCGGTGACGGCATCCTTACCTATTACCGCAGTACCATTTCCCAAGAAAAAAACACATCCTCACTTGTGCCGCAGGGAGAAACCGATGGGTTTGCAGTTTGGCAAACACAAGAAACAGCTCCGCTGTTTATGCAAAATTCCGGCGATGAACTGGTATGCATATATGCTGACGGCACCGTTTCGGCACGGAATATTACCTCTAACAAAATCGCTTGGACGTCAAAATTGAACAGCTGCCTCACACTTCCGTTATATTACAGCAAAACGGACGGCGAATATTACATCGCCTGCAAAAGTATAGCGGCAATTATCAGCGGAACGGGAAGCGTAAAGCGGGAACAAAAGATACTCACCTCGGCTTTTCTGCCTGTTATCACACCAAGCGGGATCCTTATTGCCGTCAATGATTGGGTGATCAACAGCTGGCGGCTGGACACAAAGATTATGCAAAGTTCTCCCCAGCGGGACGTACCGCCGCAGTATCACATTTTGAAAACACAAGAAAAAACGCAAACCTTGCCTTTCTTTGTCCCCTATGGAGATACGGGAACACTGTTATCAAGCATTGACGAAGCTGTTACCAAAGGAACAATCGGTACAAATGAAGCAGCCTACGCACTTACTCTGCAAACAATTTTAACAAACAATCAGCGGGCAGCATATTTTCCATACGATTTTACGGTATACGAACGGGCACGGGCAGCGGAATTGCTTGGACTATTGGAATCATTGGAATACCGAACCATTTTACTCGGCGAAGCATCAAAAACCTACGACCCAACTTTAGCCGTTGCAATCATCCGGGCATTAGGATTTATTGCCGCCGACCCTGACGGACATTCGATCGAATCGATACAACTGTTACTGCAACGCTGCGGAGTCCGTATTTATGAACCTGCGTATGCAGCCTGTGATGCTTTAACCGAAATTGCAAAATATGGCGATAAACAGACCGCAGGTTCAGCTGTAAAAGCATTGTTTACCATCGCGGCGGGCGCCTTTCCCGAAAATATTAAGCAGTACGCAAGACAAAAAATAAAAACTATAGTAGAATAGGATTGAACTTTGTTTTACTGAGAAGCTCTCTTCCTTCAGGATACGTCCTAATGGGTTGGAATTTCTTCGTATCATCTTCATAGAAAGGGGTTGTTCAATGAAAAGAATAGCGCTTGTATGCCTCTGTACATTTGCCTTTATGAGTATGGCTTTTGCAATAGAGGTCGATCAAAGTGAACTGAAGCAGGCCGAAAATACGCCGATTGAATTTATCAACTACACAGGGCCTCATGCCGAAATCGATACGCTGCGGGCAATCGCTGAAATCGGAGAGTCGCTTGCCGGAGCTGCTCAGCGCGGACGTGCCGGCGATACGAACCGCTACGCCGTTATCCATGCAGTTGATCCGTCGGTGAAAACCGGTCTCGATGCCGATATCATGATTATCGGAAGCGGAGCAAGAGTAGACCATATCAACAACTTACGAGTTATTATCGCCGGTTATTTACGGCGTGCTTACGGATACTCCGAAAAAGATGCAAATACGATTGCACATTTTGTAACAATTTATAACGCCGTATACCGCGGTGACATGAATATGTTCAAAAGTAAGTATAAAGCGGTTGTTGTCAAGAATTTGACTGCCGATAAAGCCGGTCTTGCCCTGCGCTATGATGAATGGCCGGGAAAGACACAGATTGTTATCCCGCTTTCCGATCAAAAATATAGCGGTACGTTAAGCGCGATCGATACGAAATCGATCTCCGATAAAAACGTCGTTAGCAAGATGCGCGAACAGGATGATAAAGATATCGCAACACGCAAAGACATGATCAACCTGAAAGAGCGCGAAAGCAGTGCTGCCCGCGACCGTGCAGATGTTGCACAGAAGGATGCCGCTGCGGCTCGGAAAGATGCCGAAACAAAACGGAATGAAGCTGCAGCCGCACAAAAAGAAGCTGACAAATCAAAAACAGCGGCGACTCAGTCAAAGCAAGATGCGGAAAAAGCCCGAAAAGATGCAGAAGCAGCAAAGAAGAAAGCGGCTCAATCCGAAAAAGATGCGGTAGCAGCGCAGAAGCAGGCTCAGAAAAACCCGAAAGATCGTAAAGCTGCTGAAGAGGCTGCAAAGAAACAACAGGAAGCAGCAAAAAATAAGCAAGAAGCAAGCAATAAAGATAAAGCTGCTGCCGAAAAAGCAAATGCAGCGAAAAAAGGCGATCAGGAAGCAGCGGCAAAACAGAAAGAAGCCGATACAAAGCAGAAAGCCGCCAATGAAGCTGCAAAAAAAGCTCAAGACAAAGAACAGGAAGCTTCTTCCGAAAAACAATTTGCCGATACAAAAGAACAAGAAGCTCAAAGCGACCGGAAGGATGTTGCTGCAGATACTCGGAAAATCATTGAAGAAAAACGAGCTGAGCGGAAAGCTCAAGATGAGGCGGCTTTTGCATCTGCATTACCCAGTGCTGTGCTGAAAGTAGTTGACTCCGGCTCCATGCTTTCCGAAGTGGTACTGCTCGACCTTAAAACAGAAAAAACACTGAAAACCTCGTCGTTGAATACCGTGCGCGGACGTGTCCTTATCGAAGGAACGGATTCGCTTATCGCGATTGCCGGTTCAAAATCCGGTAACCAGATGATTACACTTGTTGGCATTAACCCCCGCACGCTCGAAATGACTAAACAGGCAACAGTACCGGTTGCTGCACAGAGTCTTTTAATACAGGTTGATGACAGCTACTATGCGGTAATTGAACAATCAGGCAAAAATTACCTTGCACGATTCAACAATAACCTCGAAATGCAAGCAAAATCTACGGTAACCGTTCTTCCGTACACGGCGATAACCGTTACGGAAAAAGGTTTGCTCGTACAAGATACGGCAAACAAGATCCGCCTTTTGAATACGGATAACCTTGCGGAAGCGATAAAGTAAAAAGCTTTCAACCGTCAAAATAGCAAAAAGCCGATTGAACACGCCATGTGTTTAATCGGCTTTTTTAGTAATGTAGTATTTAGAATATTTGTTAAATATTTTTTAAGTATTTATTATAAAACTCGGAATAGTGATTATAAAAAGGCAAGTTCTTATTTTCAAGACATCTGCTAATGAAATCTTCAATATAGATAATGTTTATTTTTGCAGCATATTCAGGTTTACATTTTTTCATTGCACTATCGATTTCATTTTTCAAATTAATTCGTGATTTTAAAAATACAAAAGTAATTGTACCGATATCCACATGGCAGATATTACGCCAAAGCTGATATTTTTTATAAAATTCATCCTCGAAGTTATCGTTTAAATATTTTTCATTACAGATTTTTTTCAGTTGTGATAAATAATTATTTTTATATTTAGTTTGATACGCCTCTATCGGATTACCGGTATCAATTGATCCAAAATTTGATTCTGTATATTTTATTTCAAAAAAATATTTTGTATTTGAATCATTAATAAAAAAATCAAAATTTGTATATTCGCCTGAAACTTCAAATGAAGCTTCTTCTGTATGTTCAAATTCTCCTATAGCGGACAAAGAAATATTATTGTTTACGAACTGCAAACTATGGTCTTTCATTAACGGATAAAATAAATTCAAACAAAGAGCCTGTGACGAATTTAAATGCGAAAAATCTCTATGTAATTTTATCTTACTTTCAGTAATATATTTTTCTAAAGAATCTTTATATCCTGAATCAATGAGATTCAGCATTCTTTTTTCTTCTGGTAGAATATGGCGATATTTTTTCCCTCTGTAATTCATTTGTTCTGGAGTATTCAATACGGAGGCTTTGTAGTTAGATAAGTGCAAAATCAACGTACAATAATTATATTTTTTTAGTTCTTTTATAACATTCTCTTTTTTTATTTTTATATTGCAATGAATTAAATTATATTGTTTTCTGGTTAATAAAATTAAATTTTCAGGCGTATTATTGTAGCCATCGTCATTTATATGATGAATATCATAGTCATCATTCGTTCTTTTCCCTAAGAAAGCTCTTCCGATGAGTTCATAAACGTTTATGTTGTGATCAACTTCTTTATTGCTTTTAGATAACTTAAGGTAGCCATCTAACTCGTTGTCATCTTGGAGAACGATACTACCTTTATATTTTATACGACCGTAATTACTTATTTCGTAGTCATTCCACCCAAAAGTTGAACCATTTACCCATTTTTCATCATTTGCATACGTGTCTTCAGAAAAATTATATCGGTTTAAACTTATTCTTTTACTCTCAGCAAGCTGTTCTTTTGTTGGCCAATTAATTCCTCTATGAGGAGTTTTATCCCATAATTGCTCATAATACTCAACAAATTCTTCATCTGTAAGCTTATTCTTTCCCGTAAAATTAATTTTAGTTTCTAATCCTGTCTGGTTCATTTATTTTCAAGCATCTTCCGGTTTTTCAATCCTTTCCCATTCAATCGGGTTTTTCGTTTTCGTTTACTTTTTCCGGCTATACGGCGTATTTTCCAGCGGCAGCTTTGTTCTAAAAATACCGTCGCGGTTATAATACGCAAGCGCTACCGCCGGCACTGTCGGAATACTGGCAATTTCTCCGACTCCTTTTGCGCCGCATGCAAGCTCATTATCATTATGTTCGATAATATCAACCTTTATCGGCGGTACCTGAGGCGCTTTAAACAGGCCGAGCGTACCGAACTTGGCAGTCGGAACACTCTTTTGCAGCGGATAATCCTCCGTCAGCGCATACCCAAGGCTCATCACGACACCGCCTTCGATCTGCCCCTCCAGCGAAATCGGATTAAGCGCACGACCGACATCGTGTGCGGCTTCCACATACGCGAGTTTTCCTTCTTCATCCAAATCGATGAGGTGCGTTGCATAACCGTACGCAACATGACTTACCGGATGAGGCTTGTCGGAACCCAGTTTGTCCGTCGGATAGGTATATTCCGCAAAAAACTCTTTGGCGCTCAAGGCGGTAAACAGCTCGGGCAGTATATCTATGTGTTCGGAAAGGCAACCGGTTTTGCCGCGCTTTTGCAGTTCTTCTTCAAGCGCTCTTTTGACATCGGTAGCAGCCATACGAGCACTTTCACCGGTAAATACGGTCTGACGCGAGGCGGTTGTTTCTCCCGCATCGGGAGCAAACTTGGTGTCGGGTGTTTCGTAGTGTAAAAGACTGCGCGGCAGATTAAGCACCTCGCTGACAATCTGCAAGAGGATTGTTCCAACCCCCTGCCCGATACAGGCTGCGCTCGAATAAATATGTACGCCGTCTGCTTGAAGCCGCAGGGTTGTCCGGCCAAAGTCCGGGATACCGACCCCAAGTCCGGAGTTTTTAATAGCACAGGCAATACCGGCTTTCGGATGCGCATCGTAATACGGCTTTACCGCTTCGAGGGTTTGTACAAGAGCGGTTGAATCGTCGGCATACTGACCGTTTGGCAGTACTTGCCCGGGACGAATTGCGTTCCGGTAGCGGATTTCCCACGGACTGATGCCGACCTTTTCCGCTAATAGGTTTATGCACGATTCAACGGCAAAGCAGCTTTGTGTTACGCCGAATCCTCTGAATGCACCGGCCGGCGGGTTATTGGTATACCATGCACAGCCGAGTATGTCGATATCTTGATAATTATACGGCCCTGCCGCATGGGTACAGGCACGCTGTAGTACCGGCCCGCCGAGGGAGGCATAGGCGCCCGTGTCCGAATGGAGCACGGCTTTTAAGCCGGTTAGGTAGCCGTTCTCATCGCAGCCGAGTGTAAAATCCATCTCCATCGCGTGCCGCTTCGGATGGATAATCATACTCTCTTTTCTGCTTAAACTCACCTTGACGGGGCGTCCGGTCTTTAACGCAAGGATAGCCGCATGGTGTTGCACGCTCATATCTTCTTTGCCGCCGAAGCCGCCGCCGACCATCTTGGCGATAACCCGTACCTTATCAATCGGTAAGCCGGTCGCTTCCGAACATTCCCGTTTTGTTTGATATATACCTTGATCCCCCGAATAAATAATGACACCGCCTTCTCCGTCCGGCTTTGCCACCGCCGTTTCAGGCTCCAAAAAGGCATGTTCGGTCGGAGGTACGGAATAGTGGTGAGAAACGACATATTTTGAATTTTTCAGCTTTTCATCGGCATTGCCGCGTACGAGGTGTTCTTTTGAAAGAAGGTTCCCGCTTTCATGAACATGAGGCGCATCTTCCGCCATTGCTTCCGCTATAGAGCATACCGGCGCTAATTCTTCATATTCGATTTTTACCGCTTTTTTTGCAGCTGCCAAAATCTCGCGGCTTTCGGCAGCAATCAGAACGATGGCATCCCCTAAATAATGCGTCTCTTTGCCGAGGGGAATAAGCACATCCCAATCTTTTTTTAAGTGCCCGATTTTTTGCATACCGGGAAGATCTTTTGCCGTCATTACAAGATGAACGCCGGGCATCTTTTCCACATCTTCGGTATCGATAGACAATACCTTTGCCCGCGGGTATGCAGTACGTACCGCGCTTCCGTACAACATACCATCCAAATACATATCATCGGCATATTCGGCTGTACCTGCGGCTTTCGCGTATGAATCAACACGGAGCGCGCTGCTTCCTACAGCCGTTTCGGTTTTTCCTTCCGGCACAGGCGTGTTTTCTCGCAGTATCTTGGCAGCCAACAAAATAGCTTCTTCAATTTTTACATAGCCGGTACAGCGGCAAATATTATTGCGGATAGCCTGCTTTACATCCGCGGATGAAGGATTAGGATTTTCGTCTATCAACGCTTTTGCACAAATAATCATTCCTGGAATACAGAAACCGCATTGCACCGCGCCACAATGAGCGAACGCATATTGATATACGGCAAGCTCGCGTTCGGGGAACCCTTCAAGCGTTGTAATTGTCTTTCCCGCTAATTTACCGGCCACTTGAACACAGGCCTTCATCGGCTTTCCGTCTATTAAAACAGTACACGTTCCGCATGCACCTTCCATACAACCGTTTTTAACGGAAGTTAAACGTAGTGAATCGCGTAAAAAATAAATAAGTTTTTGGTTTTCTTCGGCTTCAACAATCCGGCCGTTCACGGTTAATGATACCATAGCATACTCCATCCGGAAAGATATTATGTAATTGTGGATACCCAAAACGGATACGCACAAAAGATACCTAAGGGAAGTCCCTAAAAAATTGAGATTTTTAAAGACTGTTCATCAATGAACTGACTCTACCGTATCAGTATAAGGGATAAAAATGGAAAAATCAACAATAAAAAAAGAAAATTAGGATGCCAAAAAAATAGTTTGATTTATGTGGAAAGGTGAATATTCGTACTCTGCATTGGAATACGCTAATTTGCCGTTTTTTACTATTTTGAGTACATTAAAAAAAATTACTTACATATATTGAGGTTATAGCATGGCAAAGTATGAGTTTCAAACGGAAGTTAATCAGCTGCTCCACCTGATTATCCATTCTCTGTATTCAAATAAGGAAATATTCCTGCGGGAGCTGGTGTCGAATGCCTCCGATGCGCTCGATAAGCTGAAATATCTGACCGTATCGGATGCCGCATTAAAAAATCTGCAATTCAATCCCCGTATCGATATTACGTTTAACGAAGATGCCGCAACGCCGACGCTGACTATCCGCGACACGGGTATCGGTATGAACGATGAGGACATCAAAAACAACCTCGGTACGATCGCCCGCTCCGGCACCAAGGCGTTTTTGGAGCAGCTTGCCGCGGAAGATAAAAAAGACTCCAACCTGATCGGACAATTCGGGGTCGGGTTTTATTCAGCCTTTATGGTTGCATCAAAAATCGAAGTAGTTTCGAAAAAAGCAGGCGAAAATACCGTATGGAAGTGGATTTCCGACGGCAAGGGCGAATATGAACTGGAGCAAACCGATGATTCAGCGTTCCCGCTCATCGATGATGTTCCCGAAGGGGCTAACGGAACCTGCATCACCCTGTATCTGAACAATGAAGATTCCGAATTTGCAAGCCGCTGGAAGATCGAAGACATTATCAAACGCTATTCGGATCATATCGCGTTCCCGATTTATCTCCACTATATCCACAAAGAATATGATGATAAGGGGAACGAAAAATCGCAGGCAGCAAAGAGCGAGCAGATCAACGATGCAAGCGCTCTGTGGCAAAAACCGAAGTCTGAGCTGAAAGACGAGGACTATAAGAATTTTTATAAGTCGCTTTCGCACGATTCTACAGATCCACTCCTGTACATCCACACCAAGGCGGAGGGTACGCAGGAATACACCACGCTCTTTTATGTTCCGGCAAAGGCGCCTTTTGATATGTACCATGCCGACTACAAGCCCGGCGTAAAGCTCTTTGTAAAGCGGGTATTTATCACGGAGGACGAAAAAGAATTGCTGCCGGTGTATCTGCGGTTTGTGCGCGGTATTATCGACAGTGAAGACCTGCCGCTCAATGTCAGCCGCGAAATCTTGCAGCAGAACCGCATTTTGAACAATATCCGCTCAGCATCGGTAAAAAAGCTCTTAGGCGAATTTAAAAAGCTCTCTGAAAATGATAAGGAAAAATACGAAACCTTTATCGCCGAATACAACCGTCCGTTAAAAGAAGGTTTGTACAGCGACTATGAACACCGCGACGAGCTTTTGGAACTGATCCGCTTTAGAACAACGAATGAGGAAAATACCTGGACGAGCCTTGCCGACTATGTACAGCGGATGAAGGAAGGGCAAAAGGCGATTTACTATATCACCGGCGGCGATGAAAAGGCGCTCAGACAGTCTCCGCACTTGGAAGCATACAAGGCGAAAGGCTTTGAAGTGCTGATTATGCCGGATGAAATTGACGATATCGTAATTCCCTCTGTCGGCAAGTATAAGGATTGGGAACTCAAAGCTGCAAACCGCGCCGGATCCGACGAAGAGCTGAGCACTGACGAAGAAAAGAAAGAAGCAAAGCAGAAGGAAAAGGATTTTAAGCCGATTGTTGAAAAGATTAAAAACGCGCTCGGCGATGCGGTAAAAGAGGTACGCCTTTCAAAGCGGCTTGCCGACTCTCCTTCGTGTATCGTGGTGGATGAAAACGATCCGAGCTTGCAAATGGAGCGCATGATGCGGGCAATGGGACAGCAGCTCCGCGGTGAGGTAAAGCCCATTTTGGAAATCAATGCGGAACACCCTATCCTGCAGCGGCTCAAGGATACCGATGATGAAGCGCTCATTGCCGACACCGCATTTGTGCTATTGGATCAGGCGCTGCTGCTGGAAGGCAGTACGCTCAAAGACACCGCCGACTTTATAAAACGCTTGAATAAGCTGCTTGCACGGTAAGGTAAAAAAAATCCCGATAGAAAGGCTCTCTTTCTATCGGGATTACATCGTATCTTCAATTTTTGTGTAATAAACCCCTTTTATTCATCGGTTTTTCGTGATATATTGCAGTAAAAGTCGTCGGCATTCCGTGATAGATTACACTAATAATCATTGGGATTTCGTGATTCTTAGAATATCCGTATGTATAGAAAAATAAAGATTTTAGCTGTCTTTCTATGTAATATAATCGATTAAAGAGGTTCCCTTATGGCTATAAACTGCGGTATTGTCGGACTGCCGAATGTCGGCAAGTCAACCATCTTTTCTGCATTAACCCGTGCCCCTGCGGAGGCGGCAAACTATCCGTTCTGTACTATTAACCCCAATGTCGGTATCGTCGATCTGCCTGACGAACGGCTTGCAAAGCTCTCTCAATTTTTTGAACCGAAAAAGACCATCCCCGCTGCCGTCGAGTTTGTCGATATTGCAGGACTCGTAAAGGGAGCTTCAAAGGGTGAAGGGCTCGGCAATCAGTTTCTTTCTCATATCCGTGAGGTAGGTGTTATTGCGCATGTCGTGCGCTGCTTTGATAATCCCGACATCGTTCACGTAAATAACAAAGTTGATCCCGCCTCGGATATCGAAACTATCAATATTGAACTCGCACTTGCCGACCTTGCTTCGCTGGAAAAGCGGGCGGAACGGGCGGACAAGGCAACCCGTATGGGTAAAGATATGCAGAAAGAGGCGGCGATTGCGATGAGCGCAATTGCAAAAATCAAGCCCTTGCTGCAAGACGGAAAGGGCGCCCGCAATGCCAATTTAACCGATGAAGAGCGAGCCGTGATGTACGACACGCACCTGATTACCATGAAGCCACAGCTGTATGTTTGTAATGTCGATGAAGACGGAATCAAAAACGGGAATGCGTATATCGAAACGGTTAAAAAAATCGCCGCACAGGAGGGAGCCGAAACCGTCGTTATCTGCGGAAAGTTTGAAGCGGAGCTTGCCGATATCGACGATGCGGAAGAACGTGCTGCCTTTTTGGAAGAGATCGGGCTCAAAGTTTCGGGCTTATCGGTTCTTGCCCATGCAGCGTATCATTTGATTGGACTCCGAACCTTCTTTACCGCCGGAAAAGACGAATGCCGTGCATGGACAATCCATGCCGGAGATACCGCACCCAAGGCGGCCGGCGTTATCCACACCGACTTTGAGCGAGGCTTCATTAAAGCGGAAGTCTACAGTTTTGACGACTTCCTTAAATACGGCTCTGAACAAAAAATCAAAGAAGCCGGCCGCTATCGTCAAGAAGGCAAGGAATACATCGTGCAGGATGGGGATATTATATTCTTCAAATTCAACGTCTAGCACACCTTTTGAAAATATGTGGGCATCTGCGTTGTCGCTTAACAAAAAAACAGTCCTCGACGTACAATAAGTACGCCTGCGGGTGTTTTTTGTACGCTCCTAGCATCTACCCACATCTTTTCAAAAGGCTTACGGAAAGACACCTGTAGCATTTTTTTATCCCCTTTAAAAAAAAGCGAAAATTCGGTATACTCGCCCGCATGGAATTAACTCAAGAGTTTATTGACGGCCTTACGGTAAATGAGGTCGAAATTATGAAACGAATTGCGGAAGAGCTGAACATTAGAATGCAGCAGGTTTCCGCAGTTATCACATTGGTCAACGAAGGATGCACAATTCCTTTTATTTCACGGTATCGTAAAGAAATGCACGGCTCGCTGGACGAGGTTCAGGTGCGGGATTCCGATAAATTGTTTAAATCCTATGTCAACTTGGAAACGCGGCGGCTTGAGATTGTGCGGGGTGTGTTTGCAGCGGGAAAGCTGACTGAGCTGCTCTATGACAACATTATGAAGGCATCAACGCTGGCAGAGCTTGAAGATATTTGGGCACCCTTCAAAAAGAAGAAAAAGACTCGCGGTATGCTGGCTGTTGAACGCGGCTTGCAGGGCTTAGCGGATTTAATGAAAGAATTGGAAGAAGCGGAGCTTGTAAAACGGGCACAGGACTTTGTTAAAACCGATTGCGAAGACGAAACGTTGAATGTGCCGACGGTAGAGGATGCGCTTGCGGGAGCTTCCGATATTATTGCCGAAGAAACAGCGCAGGATACTGAAAACCGGAAAGCGGTACATGACTTCTTTATGGCGACCGGTCTTTTTGAGGTGAAGGGTATCGGTGATGAAGAAGCGCAGAAAACCTCCGTGTATCAGATGTACTGGGATTATTCCGAAGCGCTGAATCAGATTAAACCGCATCGGGTGCTTGCTATCAACCGCGGAGAGCGTGAAGGTATTTTGGAAGTAAAAATCAATGTTGATGTAGACGAAGCGGTTGCGCGGGTACAGAGCCGTTCGGTACAGCACAACAAATACCACAGTGAAGCGATTGCAGACGGCATTGTCCGGCTGCTCAGTCCTGCGGTACTGCGCGAAATCCGCAGCAACTTAGGCGAAGACGCCGACACCCACGGCATTACTATTTTTAGCGAAAACTTAAAACATCTTTTGATGACGCAGCCGATTAAGGGAACCCGCGTACTCGGCGTAGACCCCGGTATTAGAACCGGCACCAAATGCGCTGCCTTAGACGAAACGGGCAAGTACCTCGGCTCTTTTGTTATTTATCAGCATAAGGCAGAGGAAGCAAAAGCCGCGCTGCTCAAGGCGGTAAAAGACTATAAGGTACAGCTCATCGCAGTGGGCAACGGGACAGGCTCTCACGAGGTACAAGAAATTGTGTCCGATGTGATTAAAATGCATTGCCCCGAAGTACTGTTTACGGTAGTTGATGAGGACGGCGCCTCTGTGTATTCCGCAGGAGATGTGGCGCGCGAAGAGTTCCCCGACTTGGATTTGACCATCCGCGGTGCTATCTCCATCGGGCGGCGCTTGCAGGATCCCCTTGCCGAACTCGTCAAAATCGATCCCAAGTCTATCGGTGTTGGGCTCTATCAGCATGACTTAAACCAGAAAAAGCTTTCAGAAGAGCTGGATGCGGTTGTCGGTTCGGTAGTAAACAATGTCGGTGTTAATTTGAATACCGCAAGTGCCTCGCTGCTCAAATACGTGTCCGGTATTACGAGCGGATTGGCGAAAAAAATTGTCAGCCACCGCGAAAAAACCGGCATCTTTACCGACCGGGAGCAACTTCATAACGTGAGCGGTTTAGGGCCTAAGACCTTTGAACAATGCGCCGGTTTTTTAAAGATACCGGAGAGCGCCAATCCGCTGGATAACTCGTGGGTACACCCCGAAAACTATCCTGCAGCGGAGGTTATCTATCAGATTGTACGCAAAAACGAACCGGTAACCAAAGAGGTGCGCACGGAGCTGCAGGAAAAATATCAGCTCGGCGAGCAAACAGTCAGCGACATTATCGAAGAGCTGAAAAAACCGAACCGTGACCCTCGTGAGGACTGCCCCAAGCCGATTATGCAGCAGGGCGTTCTCTTGTTTGAAGACCTGAAACTCGGCATGACCGTTAAGGGCAAGATCAAAAACGTTGTGGACTTCGGCGCCTTTGTTGACCTCGGTATTAAGGAAACCGCCCTGCTGCACATCTCCGAGATGAGCGACAGCTTTGTTTCCGACCCGCTTGAGGCGGTAAAAGTCGGCGATATTGTCGAATGCCGGATTATTGCACTCGACGAAGCGCGCCGCCGCATCTCACTCAGCCGGAAAAGCGAAAGCGGGGTACAGGGGAAGCTGACCGCAAAGCAAAAGGCGGAAGTAAAAAAGATTACCGTAAAAACCAAGGACGGAAAAACCGTTGCGGTTAAGACTAGCAGCGGCGCCCCTGCCGTACAGGGTGAAAAACACCTGAGCCACCGCGGAGAGCGGCAGCCCGCAGTCCGGTCAGAACGGCGTGTTGCAGAAGCCCGCCCGCGGAAGGACGATGACGGCACAAAGTACAATCCTTTTGCAGCGTTCTTTAATAAGAAGTAAGGCAGCCCATTCCAATCAACACCTCCAGTACAGAGCATCGGGGGTGTTGATTCTTTAGGAGCCGTTTTTCCGGTCTTCTACATCTTTATATACTTCCATATTTTCCCTTTCCCCGATGCCCCAAACTTCTATAATTTCTACTTTTTCGGGGGTCAGAAGTCGATAAACGATCCGAACACTTTTTCCACAGGCATAAAGTTTATAAAAACCTGTCAAATCCATATTAGCTTTATTACCTAACGGAAAACCAAGAAAGGGGTTTTTATCAAGTTTTATAAATTTCTTATCTACCTCAATTTTGATACTGCCATCCAAATTGTTATATTCTTCAGCAGCCTCCGGAATTAATTGGATTTTTTCGAATTTGTCTTTTTTTTCTTCCCATTTTTCTGCCATTATTTATTCCGCAAAGATGATAAGCTGACTGTCTTTGAAGCGTCATAATGACTTAGCCTGTCTTGAACCATCGAAAAAATTTCTTTATGTTCTTCAAGTTCTTCCAGTTCGGAAAGTTTTTCATAACGGTCGAACGGAATCATAACCGCTTCCATAATGTTGTTTTTCATGATGAAAACCGGCTGTTTGTCCTCAGAAATCTTTCTGACAGTCTGCGTAAGAGTTTTCTGCAACTGGGTTATAGGCATAATTTGAGTAGTTTCCACTAACATTTCATCACCTCTTAAATATATAATAATATATATTTTTCTATATAGTCAAGTTATCCATGACAACAACCAATTAAAAAAACCGTACTTGCTTAAAAGGATAAAAGTTTCTATAATTATAAACTGTCATTTTTTTACAAAATGGTTAGGAGTAAAATATGGAAACTCGAAGCCGTTATGCTCCGTCTCCGACAGGATTACAGCACATTGGCGGAGTACGTACTGCATTATTTAATTATCTTTTTTCCCGCGCTACCGGCGGAAAATTCATCTTGCGTATAGAAGACACCGATCAAACCCGCTATGCTGCCGAATACGAAACAAATCTTTACGATACCCTTGACTGGCTTGGAATGGACTGGGATGAAGGCGGCCCGCGCGGAGGCCCTTATGCCCCCTATATTCAATCGCAACGTTCCGAATTATACCGCGAGTACGCCGATAAGCTGGTAAAAAGCGGCCATGCTTATTATTGCTTTTGCGATGAAGAACGGCTCGAACGCATAAGAAAAATCCAGACCATGAATAAGATGCCTCCGGGCTATGACCGGCACTGCCGCAATTTAACGCAGGAAGAAATCGATGCGAATATCGCAGCGGGAAAACCCTATGTTATCCGCCTTAAGGTGCCGCTTGAAGGAACAACAGTGTTCCACGATGTGCTCCTCGGTACAATCGAGTGGAAAAACGAAGACATCAACCCTGACCCTATCTTGCTGAAAAGCGACGGCTTCCCCACCTATCACTTGGCAAACGTTGTCGATGATCACTTAATGAAGATTACACATGTCATGCGTGCCCAAGAATGGATTCCCTCTACCCCGATGCATGTCATTATGTATAAGGCATTCGGGTGGGATCATCCTGATTTTTGCCATTTGCCGATGGTAATGGGAAATGACGGACACAAACTTTCCAAGCGGCACGGCGCGACCAGCTGTAATGAATTCCGCAACAACGGCTATTTAAAAGAAGCGATTATCAACTATGTTGCGATGCTCGGTTGTTCTTACGAAGAAGGCCGAGATATGTTCTCACTCCAGGAATTGGGAGAACGCTTTAATCCCGAACACATCAATAAAGCCCCTGCAATCTTCGACTATAAAAAACTGGAATGGTTTAACGGACAGTATATGCGGCTTAAAACCGATGAAGAACTCTTTGAGTTGACATGGCCGTTCATTGCGAACTCCGGAATCTTCGGTGAGCAAGATCAAGCAGCGCGTGAAGCAGCCGGATTACGTTTTGCCGACCAGACTCTGCTTAAACCTACCGATGAACAAAAGGCAATGCTGATGAAGGTGATGCCGCTCATTAAAGAACGCCTCCACTTTTTGACGGAAGCCCCGCAAATGGTGCGGTTCCTCTTTGAAGAACCGACTGTGCCGCCTGCAGAAGAGATTATCCCCAAGAAACTGGATGCGGAGAAAACGAAGGCGGTACTCGAAAAAGCAAAGATCGTTCTGCCTTCGATTGCAAACCTTGACGAGCACGCGGCAAGCGAGGTGTTCCGTGCGGAGGCAGAGGCAATGGGCGTTAAATTGGGCGACTTTATGATGCCGATGCGTATGGCCGTTACGGGCAGCCGCGTAAGTCCGCCGCTGGTCGGTTCGATACAGATCTTAGGTATAGACCGCTCTATTGCCCGTATCGAAAAAACAATCAAGGAACGCTTTGCATAGCAGTCAGCGACACTTTGCATAACTAAAAAAGGAGCTTACAGTATGGAAGATCACGCAATTTCAATGGAAAAAATTGTCAGCCTGTGCAAGAGGCGCGGTTTTGTGTTTCAGTCTTCTGAAATTTACGGAGGGCAAAACGGGGCATGGGATTACGGCCCGCTCGGGATTGAATTAAAAAACAACATCGCCCGCGCATGGTGGAAGGAAATGACCCAGCTGCACAACTCAATTGTCGGTATCGATGCAGCTATTTTGATGCACCCACGTGTGTGGGAGGCTTCCGGGCATGTGGAGAACTTTACCGATCCGTTGGTTGACTGCAAAAAATGTAAAGCACGCTTCCGTGCCGATCAGATTGATCAGGACAAGTTAGCTAAAAAAGAATGCCCCGACTGCGGCGGTGAACTCACCGATGTACGGAAGTTCAACCTGATGTTTAAAACCCATATCGGACCGACGGACGATAACAGCAATCTCATCTACTTACGCCCCGAAACCGCACAGGGTATCTATGTGAACTATAAAAACGTTGCGCAGTCCAACCGGATGAAAATTCCCTTCGGTATTGCGCAAATCGGAAAGGCATTCCGGAACGAGATTGTAACGAAAAACTTTATCTTCCGTACCTGCGAATTTGAGCAGATGGAAATGCAGTTTTTTGTAAAGCCGGGTACCGACGACGAGTGGTTCAACTACTGGCGTGAACAGCGGTGGGCGTTCTACAAAAAGCACGGTGTCCGCATGGATAAACTACGCTGGCATCAGCATGGCCCGGATGAGCTTGCTCACTATGCAAAAGACGCCTACGA
This sequence comes from Treponema sp. OMZ 838, assembly GCF_000775995.1. Lineage (NCBI taxonomy): Bacteria > Pseudomonadati > Spirochaetota > Spirochaetia > Treponematales > Treponemataceae > Treponema > Treponema sp. OMZ 838. The sequence continues at coordinate 1,101,136 of NZ_CP009227.1, forward strand.
TATCGAATACGAATTCCCGATGGGCTTTAAAGAGCTTGAAGGTGTGCACAACCGGACAAATTTTGACCTGACCCGCCATACCGAATATTCCGGTAAGGATATGCAGTATATCGATCAGGATAACGGCAACGAGCGGTATATTCCGTACATCATCGAAACCTCAGCCGGTTTAACCCGCAACCTTTTGATGTTCCTCTGCGATGCGTACGAAGAGCAAAAAGTTGCCGACAAAGGCAACGATGATGATTGGCGAACCGTGTTACATTTTCATCCGGTTATTGCGCCGATTACCGTAGCGGTGCTGCCTTTGATGAAAAAAGACGGACTTGCGGAATTGGCACAGGATATTCAAGCGGAATTGCGCGAAGACTTCCGCACAGACTACGACCAATCCGGCGCAATCGGTAAACGATACCGCCGCCAAGATGAAGCGGGAACTCCGTTCTGTGTTACCGTCGATTATGACAGCAAAGAAGACGGAACCGTAACCTTACGCTTCCGCGATTCTATGGAGCAGGTTCGCATTCCCCGCACAGAACTTGCAAACCGCATCAGAACCGAAATAAAAAATTACACAAGGGCGTAGGCGATATTTTCCCGTATAATACAGATAGCACAACATAAACAGCGACACGAGTGTTATACGGGACGCAATACTCTCTTACGCGGAGTTTTCTATGGCTAAAAAATATTTATATAGTGCAGAAGATCAATCTATTCTATCGCCGATATTATATAAGTTTTTCGTTAATCCTTTGGTAGAAATTTTACCTTATCGTGTACCGGCAAATTTTATTACATTTTCATCCTTTCTTTGTATTATTACTGCTTTTTGTGTCGCAGTACATGGGTACTATGTCGGAAGGTACGACCACTGGTGGCTTATTCCATTACTTGCACTGATGTATTTGACCGGCGATTGTGCCGATGGAAAACAAGCTCGAAAAACAGGAACCGGTTCACCGCTTGGTGAATATTTTGACCATTTTTTAGACTGTTTTGTGACCGGTCTTTTAATGAGTATTCTGATGATATCTTTCAAGATAACAAAACCGGCTCTTATTACAATAGGCTTCTTTAATTTATATGCAGGGCAGATTGGAAGTTTCTGGGAACGCTATAAGCGGCGGGTAATGTTTTTTGGAAAAATCGGATCCAATGAAGGAATTGTTGCTATCGGGTTGACATCGTGGCTTATGTCAATACCGTCGATTCACGCAGCAGCAGATACAGTTCTTATTTTGAATATAACAGGCGGAGAAGCTCTGCTGATCACTATTATGTCGGGAACAGCCATCTCCGCAATTCATTCAATCATCCGATCTCATGCAATTTCTATCCGTCTCATTGCGCATTTAATACTATCGTTTGCCGTTACCTATACCGCTGCCTGTCTCTTTGGGAAGAACAATATGGTGTATATCACAGGTGTGGTAAGTTTCTATAATGTATTTTTCCTTTCTTCACTTTTAGCAGCAACAAACCTTGACAGCCGTGAGTGCTTACCGGACATTATCATCCCTCTTTCATTCATATTATTCTTTTTGATCCCGAATTATACTTCACTTATTCAACATGTACAAATTGTATATTTGGTAGTGCGGGTTGCGATAAAGTTTATCTCGTTTGTCAGAATAAACCGGCAGTATTGGTATTGGATTAATCCGCCGCCGCCGGATGAAGGTCTTTCATCAACGCGGTAATCCGATCGGGGTAGTCGGTAATAAGACTGTCTACCCCCATTTCAATCAGCTGCCGGTAATCGCACTGAATACTGCCGAACCACGGATTGACACGGATACCAGCCCGGTGCAAAGCCCCAACCAGTTCGGGCGTTACACAATAAGCTGATGGGTGATAACATTCGATACCGAGGTTCTGCACATACTGCTCAGGATGAATTTGCCAACTGTCTACCAATAGTCCGCAAACAACCGATGCATCGAGCTTCTTCATCCGTAGTACACTTTCGTGATTAAAAGACGACACAATACAGCGGCTGATCAGTTTGTACTCCTTCATCAGCTGATATACAACTTCTTCAATTCCTTCATAAACAAAAACGCCGGTTTTTAATTCAATATTTGAAATAATATTCGGCTGTGTTGCAATATATTCAAAGTATTCCCGCAATGAAGGAATGGATGCAAAATCTATCGTTTCAGGATGCGGCTTTGCGGCATTCAACGCTTTTAACTCATGGTATGTTTTCTGTCCGACCAACCCCGTACCGTCAGTCGTGCGGTCAACCGTTTCATCGTGAATAATAACAGCCTCGCCATCTTTTGAAAGATGCACATCAAACTCTATCCCGTCGCACCCGGCTTCTACTGCTTTCCGAAAGGCAAGCATGGTGTTTTCAGGGTACCGGCTGCGGAATCCCCTGTGCGCAATATTAAGCATTGTTTTTTCCATCATGACGGGATTATAGCACAGAGGAGGCAATGATGTACACGTAAGATTTTTCCAATCACAGATTTATCACAGACTTAACCATCCGTTGCACTTCCCTGTGAAGTTTGTATAGGAATTTGTTCACCTAAATAACGGGGAGCGGCTTTAATCAGAATTGCACCGACTGCTTTTATCCGTGCAAAAAATTCCCGTATCTGACGGCGTTTTTCTCCGTAGATAAACCGCCGGTCGCTCGCAACTCCGTATGCCTCAAGACCCAAACAGCGTGCAATATAGAGAGCCCGATATAAATGATACTGCTGCGTTACAATCACCACTTTTTTTGCACAAAAAATATCCCGCGCTCGGTAACAGCTATCGTACGTAGAAAAACCGGCATGATCCGTAAACACACAATCAGCCGGAACACTTCTTTCTACTGCATACTGTTTCATTGCTTTTACTTCATCATAGCTTTTTGTACCATGATCACCACTCATCAGAATCGCCGGAGAAATACCGGCACGGTACAAATCGATACCGGTTATAATTCTATCTTCTAGGATATGGCTCGGCTGTCCGTTGCGCCAAACACGCGCACCTAACACTAAAATGCAATCAGATTTCGAGAGGCACTCATCATCAGCATTTTTGACATATTGTTTTGCAAAGCGAACCATATCGTAATTGATCCAAAGCGCGACAAAAATAAACGCACCACATACGATAACTATTTTTTTCATAAAACTTCTGCGTGTTGATATCTTCATAGTATCTTCCCATCAATTTTAACGATAATAATGACAGATAGTTGCGTTATACCATTCTTCGTAACATTCCGTACAGACGGCGAAAGTGTAGAACGATAAAAAAACCGATAAGGCTAACAATCAATACACCGAATATTACTTTGATTGAACTGATCATTTGAGCAATAAATTGTAACACCACGAAAAAATACGGCTTTTGTTCGAAAATTGGATACGCGGTATACCCATCAAAAGACATCGGTATAGACATCACTATAATAATACATCCGAGTATTGAAAGGATAAACGAAATTCCAAAATACAATCTAAGATATTTTAACAGCCGGTTCATGTAGTTTAAGCCTTTCTCAATAACTTTGCAAATACTTGGCCTGTTCCCCAGAATACCAATCCGAGCGTTACATTCGATACGACCTTTTCAAGATATGCTAATTGATTTAATGTTGCATGCCCCTGCGTTAAAATATCAATAACTAAATTAAGTGCTGCAGCAAGAATAGAGAGCGTAATAAAAATGACGCTGGCAATTTGGATATATTTCGGTATGTCAATGTCTTGCAGCGTCTGCTTTTTCTTTTCTACAGTTTCATTTTCATTCATGATATGCTCCTAATTGATTTGATTTGTTTACGTATTGACTTCCATTATATCAAAACAATTCCAGTTGTGCATTCGGCTTTCCGGGGATTTTATCAAAGGCGCTTAAATACGCAAATATAACATCGGGATTGGTTTCTATGCCGTTTTCTTTGCACCGCGCATGGAAGATATTTATTAGGCGTGTATTGTGTGGACTCATAACGGAATAGCGAGTACCGTAGCGTTGGATATATTGTTCTTTTAAGCCCGGAAAAGCTGTGTCGAGTTTTTTATAAAAATATTCGCGGTTGCCGTCTCTGAGCGTTAAGCCCATGCCGAAACAGATGATGCCGCATACTTTTGCTTCGATACAATACTGTAAAATACCTTCGAGGTTTTCCACCGTATCATTGATGAAGGGAAGAATAGGCGTAAGCCACACAACGGTTGGAATACCTGCGTCGCGTAGCGTTTTAAGCGCGGCAAATCGTTCACTGGTAACGGCAACATTCGGTTCAAGTATTTTACATAAGCTATCATCATAGGTGGTCAGCGTCATTTGTACAACGCATTTTGCTTTGGTGTTTATTACCTGTAAAAGTTCGAGATCGCGCAATATAAGCGGGGATTTTGTTATCACAGTAAAACCGAAACCGTAGCGGTAGACAGTCTCTATCGCTTTCCGCGTCATCCCGAGTTTTTCTTCCAGCGGCATATACGGGTCGGTCATAGACCCGGTACCGATCATGCACTTATTGCGTTTTCGCTGCAAGGCATCTTCGAGCAGCTCTATTGCATTTTCTTTTATTTCGATATCTTCAAAGCTGTGGTTTATATGATAACACTCACTGCGCGAGTCGCAATAGATACATCCATGCGTGCAACCGCGGTATAAGTTCATTCCATTTTTCGCTGATAAAATTCCTTTTGCTTGTACAAAATGCATCTGTTATTCCTGAAAATCCGGCAGTTGTTAGAGATGGCTGTTATCGTGCCCTATATTTTTTCAATGCTTTGTTTTATACCGATTTTGCATAATCTCTTTTTGCATAAAATATATGCAATATATGTACAATCTTTTCTTTATCATCAATCGAATACAAAGCTAGATAGTTTTTATAAAAAAGGAATCTATGATATCCCTTCTTCTGCAATTTTATGTCATTACAAAGGGGATACATATATGGCGAATCCTGTAAATTATTTTTCTGTTTTACAAAGTCCGCAAGCAAATTGGCGGCAGCTGTTACATTTGAAAGCTTTTCCGCAATATACCTGATAATTTCATCAAGATCAGTCTTTGCTTTATCGGTTACTCTGACTTTATAAACCATACTTGGATTTTAGTTCTGCAACTGCATCATCAGCATCGATAACACGCCCTTCTTTCACATCCAGCTCCGCCGCATTCAGATTATCATACAGACGATAAAAAAAGGAGTTTCTTTCAAACGTTTCCATACTCATAATTACCATATCGCCGTAACCGTTTTTTGTTATAAAAATAGGTTCATTACTTTCATGACACAAGGCGGAAATATTTGCAGTATTCTTTAAATCACGTATCGGAACTATTTGCGGCATAACTATCCCTCTATGGCATGATAATACCACAATAAAGCCGTATTGTCTATCTAGGTCTTGGCATAGTTTGTTGTTACTCCTTTAGCATCCCAGTTTAGCAACGGCCTCCGCAAGTGTGCTCGCCGTTAAACCGTAGTCGGCAGTATGCAGTAGTTTTGCAGCTTCGGCATGGGCAAGGCTTGCGGTATACGCAGCCTCCAAGGGCGGATATCCTTGAGCCACTAATGCGGTAATCATCCCGCTCAGTACATCGCCCGAACCCGCTTTGGCGAGCGCATTGGTTCCGAGCGGATTCACAAATACTTGGTTTCCGCAGCCGACAAGCGGATAAGCACCTTTCAATACTATGACTGCCTGCGGGAAAGCGCCGCAAAACAGTCTCAAATATTCAAACCGGCGCTCCTGTATTTCGGCGACACTTACCTGCGCGAGCCCGCTATTTGCAAGCAGACTTTGGAACTCCTTTGGATGCGGCGTTAGAATAGGCGTTTTGAAAAGTGGCAGCAGTGTAGGCAGTTTGGTGTTATGCAGTATATCGGCGTCAAGAATGAGCGGACATTCCCGAACAAGCTCTTGTGAAAGGAAGTCGAGCGCCCGAGCCTGTGCAGCGAAGCTTCGCCCTAATCCGGAGCCGACCATCGCTGCGGAAAAGTTTTCGGGCAGCTGTAACGTATACATAAAATCAAACGGAGCGGCAGGCACAGGTTCTCCGAATACAGTAACCAAACCGATCCCGAAATGGAGCGCAGCTGTGGCCGCCAGCATACAGGCGCCGGTTTTTTCGCCGCAGAAAAAAAGCCCATGCCCGTAGCTCATCTTGTGGGTATTCTGCACACGGCGGTGAGGCAGCTTCATATCCTCTGCTGACAGAAGAAAGGTATCGGTTTCACCTTCGTAGCAGCACCTCGGCAAACCGAGATTACAAACATGAATCGCCCCGGTATAATCCTTTGCGGCGTCGGCATAGAGAGCTGTTTTAAGGGCACCCATGGTACAAGTTTCATCGGCGCGGAACGCAACAGGCGACGGTATACCGAATTCATTTAAACCACTCGGAATATCGCAGGCAATCTTATAGCCCTGTACTACATTCATCCGCTCAATCAAGGCACACATTTCGCTATCGAGGCTACCGCGAATTCCAGTGCCGAACACCGCATCAACCAGTACATCACAACGTTCCTGCAATTCAGCGGCTACCGGAATACCAAGCAGCTCAAGCCGTTCCCGTTGCAGTTTACACAAAGGTGATTTCGGTTCTTTTACCGAAATCACCCGAACAGCACAAAAATCGGCAAGCAGCCGCGCAAGAGCATACCCGTCTCCGCCGTTATCACCCGAACCGCAGACAATCTGCACAAGCGGCAGTTCCATCTGCAGCGATTTTATGTGCGAAGACGGTAAATCCAAAGTATTGTTCTGCCTCGAACGTCCCTGTATATTTTGTGGATACAATAAACGTGATAAAAGAAGATTCCGAATACGTTCGGCCATACCGCGGGCAGCATGTTCCATCAGTACACCGTTTTTTAGATTAAAGGCATCTTCTGCCCGCTTATCCAGCTCCCGTACCGAGTCAAATATCTTTTCCATAAAAAACCTCTCAGAAAGGCACTATTGGGTATCTCTAAAAAACGAAGTTTGTCGACATCCCCGCACTTGCGTTAATTACCGATTTTCCATCGCTTTGTCCCCGTTTAATTAAGGTGTATAGCGGAAACAATACACTCATATACACATAAAAATTAGGAATGGGTAATAGTATCCATTCCCAATTTTTTATGTTCCACTGTTTACGATTACTTGTGTATCAGTTTGCCGTCATTACCTACCTTCCACTCCTGTGCAGGAGTTGTTTGCGGCGTTACGGTGAACTTACCCGTATAAGCTCCTACCGCAGTGCCGTTCGACATCCTTAGTACAATGTCTTCAAAGTTATATGCGTGCGGAGTAATACAGGCAACCTTCGATTTCGTTATGGGCTTCTCGCCGTCAATGACAATGCTCACAAGCTCGCCGCTGTCACTGTTTTGTCCTAAATAAACATCATTTCCGTCTTTCAGAGCGCCATTGTTTTCCCATTCTCCAACACAGGCTTCATCACCCATAATAAACCTACCATTTTGATTACCCATACTACCGGAAGAGGCTGCTACATAAACGCCTTTTCCCGCACCGTTTATATTATTCTTCTGAATTGTGCCGCCGGACATCTTAAATGTACTGTTTATATCCACATATACACCGCCACCGTTTACTGCCGTGTTGCCGATAACCTGTACGCCGTCTATAAGTGTGACTGTGCAGTCTCCCCCGATATAAATGCCACCGCCGTTACCGTCTGTTCCAGTCCCGGTCGCTTTATTTGCGTTAGACGCATTTATGTCGCCGATTGCACCGCCTGTGATTGTTACGGCAGCCGGTATACTCGGCCCAGTGTTCTTTTCCGCATAGATGGCGCCACCGTTCTTTGCCTTGTTGCCCGTAAGGGTGCAGTTCGTCATGGTAACGTTACCGCCTTTTGTGTAAATAGCGCCACCTTTGGACGTTGCCTCGCACTTTTTAATTACTGTATTTGTAAGTTTTGCCTCACCCCTGCCTCCTATTGCACCGCCGTCTGACGCTTTGCAGCTTTCGATAGTACAGTTTGTAAGCTCTACTTTGCCGGTAACCAAAATACCGCCGCCAGTTATACCTACTTTGTTTCCGTTTTTAAGTGTCAAATTTTCAAGCTTGAGTGTCTTGCCGCTTTGTACATCAAAGATACGGTACTGCGTTGTAGGAGCACCATAAGGAGGAGTGCCACTATGATTGCAGTTTGCGTCCAAAACGGCAGATATTGCGCCGTCCGCTTTTTTTATCGTAAGGTTTTTATTGACAGTAATTTCGCCTTTGTTATCACTAGCGTTTGTCGCTTTAATCTCACCGTTTATGATGATGGTGTCACCGTCCGCGGCGGCGGCAACCGCGTCTCTGAGATTTTGCCACGCAAGACCTGTGTTGTTTATAACTACGGGTGCCTTTTGTAAAAATCCGCTACTGTTTATTTCCCATTGCTGCGTACTTCCCCCGCCTAAAGTTTTCGGCGTTACGGTAAACTTGGTATAGTTTTGCGGTGTACCTTCTGTTATATCGCCGTCAAGCACTTGCGTACTCGGCAGGTATTTGTTGTTCGATACGGTAATGCGTGCCACAGGAGCGACACCGCTTAATACACCGTCAAGTTTAATTTTTGTATTGGTGGAAAACCCTGACAAATATACATCGTTGTTTGTATCGATTTTTGCACTGCCGGACATACACATATTTGGAGGGGAAGACATTGAATAAGATACATACACGCCTTGCCCTTCTTTTGCATCGTTGCCGGTAATATTTCCGGATTTAATATCCAACGTTACGCCGAAGCCGACAAATATGCCGCCTCCGGAAGCGTTTGCACTCGTACTGACTGCTTCGTTGCCGGATATTTCAGGATTGCCGCTTTCCATAATAAACTTACTGTTTGTACCGCGGAGTGCTATGCCTCCGCCGCACAGGTTTCCGGTATCACTGACGGCTTTGTTGTTTTTTACCGCACCGCCTTTCATTGTAAACTCTATAGATGAGCCAAGTGTCACGCCGCCGCCACTGCTGTCATTATGCAACAAAGTCCCGTCCGCGGTATTGAAAGAGACGGTACTGTTTTCCATCACAAACGTTTTGTTACCGGTTGACTCAAAGTATATGCCGCCGCCGTTCTCTGCAATATTACCTTTTATCTTGTTGGGTGCGGAATCTGCATAATATTGCTCACCGCCGATGAGTGCATTGTTTGTAAGTTTCAATGTACTGGTGTGTATATACATACCGCCGCCGAACGACGATGCTTTATTGGCGCAGATTTTACCGCCGCTCATCGTTATGGTACTGTTTTGACGTGTATAAACAGCTCCACCGTTGCCCGCCTCGCTGCCGGTAATCGTGCAGTTTGTAATATTGATTGTACCGCCGTCTGTGTAAATTGCCCCGCCGCAGTCAGCCGGTGCAGTCCCTTCTGCCTTGCCGTTTTTGAGCGTCAGGTTTTCAAGGGTAAGCGTTTTACCGCTTGTTACCTTGAAGATGCGGTGCTTTGTCACAGGGGCATTGGGATCGGTAGTAGTACTGTTTGCGTTAAGAATGTCTGTAGTCGCTCCGGTTTTGCCCTTAATCGTGAGGTTCTTGTTGATAACGATTTCGCCGTAATTGGCTGTCGGGCCCGAACCTTCGTTTGTCGCTTTAATTTCGCCGTTGATGGTGATAATACTACCGTTGGGGAAATTCTGCACGGCATTTTTCAGCTTTTGCCATGCGAGGGAGTCCGAGCCGTTTATAACACTGGGAATCGCTTCCAATCTTCCGTCATTCTTTATTTTCCATAGGTTTGTTGAATCGGAGGTTTGTGTTACACTGAACTTGATATATTCACCGCCGACGGCTGTACCCGTAAGCACTCTATGCGTATCGCTGTATGGTACAGGTGTAATGCGGGCAACAATGGGCTCGGTACTCGTCAAAGCACTATCCACTTTAATCGAAGAACTCTTCGTAATATCCAGATACACGTCATTTTTGCCCGGCGTGTTTACTTCACTGCCGATGGATGGGGTAATAACGGTCTTGCCTTTCAGCACAAGTATGCCGCCCGTTTCGACGTAAGCCGCCCCACCTTTGTTGTCAGCAGGCTTACCGTTCATAAGCTTTATATCATTCAGCGTAAGCTCCGTGCCGGCTCCGCTTACTTTGAAGATGCGCCCGTTGTTATTTGCGTTTACAGTGCGGACGGTACCGCTTTGCGAACTAAGCAGTTCCAGTTTTTTGCCGCCGGTTATCGCTATTTCGGTATCGATCGAAGCGTTCAGGTCGTCGCCGATTTTAATATCTATGGGGCTGCTATAATTATACTGCCCCGTACCCGTACCTTGTTCGGGAGCGTTTTTTACAAGGTTTTTAAGTTCGCCGTAGGCTCTTACGGCATCTACCACCTTAATATGCATGGTAGTGGGCGGCCCTTCTATTGTGCCCTTTACAGTCCATACTTCAAGTATGTGTGCACCGACGGATACCATTATTTCCGCCGGCGCCGACGGCGACTGTTCGGTACCGCTGTCCAGCTTATACTTTACCGTGGTTCCTGCGGACGCACTAAGCGCAAGCTTGCACTGTCCGCTGCGCATACTGTAAATAACCAGCGGGTTTGAGGATATATACTGTCCCGCATCGGGAATGATGTCTTCTGTAACATAGCCTTTAGTGCCTGCGCTGATGCAGTACAAAGAGTTATCGCTGCTGCCAAAAGCCTGCTTCAGTTTAAGGATGGGCAGCTCCTGCCGTACCGACTTAATAAAAAAGTCTTTTGAGTCGCTGTCGTCGTAGCCGCTTAACCGAGCTTTGAGAGTAATTTTGTAGAGCGCTTCGGTTTCGCCTGTGCCGAACGCCGGTAAGTTTACCGTAACAGGCGTTATACCGCTTACGGTATCCGTCTCTGTCCAAGCGCTGCCGTTTTTCTTATAGATAGCTCCCGTTATCGCCGCTCCGCTTTGTGCTTTTGCTGTCAAGGTTTTTACGCTCATACCTGCAAATACTTTCGGATTTGCCTCAGATACTCCCGGCGATGTAGGGGTTTCCGCCATTGGGGTCAAACCGTCAAGCAATTTCACATCGCCAAGCTTATTTTTGGGAGTACCTGCCGATATGACCGCGGAACTTACTCCTTGTGCGTCTTTTATGCTGACATCGTATGCTTTTTCAGGACCGCCGACTTTTACATCGGTCTTTAAGCGGAGTATCCAATCCTGCGTGTCCGAAGCAGGAAGTTCGGGATCGCCCGGTTTAAGTTTTTGTACCACGTCTGAGGCCAAAAGATCGGCACTCGCTACAAAGTCGGTCTTGCCTGTGTTAAAGGTAAGCGGAATCTCAACAGGGCTTCCTCCGCCCGCCGTAACAATCAATTTCTTGATGTCTTTATGTACACTGCTGTCGGTAATCGGGGTATTCATACCTTTTACGCGGAATAAAAGCACATAGTAGTTGTCAGTACCAACCGTCGTTTTTCCGATTCCCGCGTACTCCAAAGCAGGGGCGGTGTCAACTTTTAAATTTAAGTTGAACTTTCTACGAAACACCCTGCGGCCAGTGATGAAGGTAATTTCAGGACTAATGTTACCGTTACCCCACTCGTGCGCTTGCAAAAAGGTCGATTTGTATTTAAGTTCCAGTTTATCGTTTGCGGTTTGCGTTAAAGTGTAGTCTTTCAACTCGCCATACTCAGGCTGCGGCGAAAGCCCGGGAAATGTGATAACCTTTCCTGCATCGAGAGAAGGGGAGTTAGGCATAACGAGCGTAAAGTTTTTCGGATTACGCAGGTTAATCGTAACCGTTACATCGCTTGTTGATGGTATACACAAGACATCGTCTTTATTTGTTGGGTACGGTTTTTGAAGCTGATCAATGCTATAGCTTACCGGAGCAATCTCTGCCGCCCAATACCCCAAATATGTATCTATATCCGAGGTAAACTGCTCACAAGAGGTAAATAAAAAAGTGAAAAAAATTCCGGTTAAAAGGGTAAAAACTTTACGCATACGTTCCTTCGTTTTGAGGATAAGGGATTATTAAAACCGATAATAAAAAACAGCTGTATTATGGGCTTGAGTATCTGCTATTTTTATAGAAATAACAAGGGCATCGCTAAAAGCTCAAGCTGCCCCGGCATTCCCTAATATCCAATTGTGCAAATCAATTAAAATGAGTATAGTCCTTTCATGCTTGAATTTTTAGCGCTTTGCGCAGTCGGCGCGGAGCCGATCCTTTCAAATGAATTAAAACTGTTAGACTTTAAACCGGTTAACCGATTGCCGGGACGTGTTTTTTTTACCTCTACACTGAAGGAGCCTGAAGTCGTAAGCATTATGCGTGCAAACTTTTACCTCCGCACTGCGGACAGGCTCTATCTCGTCCTGAAAGAATTTGCCGCTGATAACTTCGATACGTTGTATGACACCGTTGCCGCAGTAGATTGGCAGCGTTTTTTTTCCAAAGATTCCAAGATAACGGTAGACAAAGTCAGAACCTTTAAGAGTAAACTCGCTTCCGAACATGCAGTGCAGCGGGCTGTTCATAAGGCGGTATGCACCGCGCTCTGTTCCGCATGGAAGATGGATGTATTACCGGAAACAGGGAGAGAGTACAGTATACGCATATACATAGAACATAACCGCGTGTATCTGCTGCTTGACCTTTCGGGAGAGCCGCTGCACCGGCGGGGATACCGCTTAAGCGGAGGCGCCGCGCCGATGAGGGAAACGCTGGCGGCTGTTCTGTTGCAGTGTATGCAATGGAAACGGAAGCTGCCGCTGCATGACGCTTTTTGCGGTTCGGGTACCATCCCGATTGAAGCGGCGTGGTATGCCTATAATATCCCGCCCGGAATCGGCCGCAGCTTTGCCTTTGAAACCTTTACCTGTTATTCGTCTAAAAAAGACCGGCAGCTTATTGAAGAAGAGCGCCGGCGCGGTGCGCTCAATATCCGCACGGATTGCTTGGTGCGAGTGAGCGGTTCCGACAACGATCCTGAGGCGGTGCGGCTTGCGCAAACCAATGCGGAGCGCGCTTGTATGCTTGCAGGCAAAGCGCTGCAACGGATTGGAAAAGATAACCGTATCCCGCGCCCCGAATTTATCCAAGCTGATTTTAGCGAACTTACCGCGCCGTATCCCGAAGGGGTGCTCCTTTCCAATCCGCCTTATGGAGACCGCCTCGGCGATGAACAGGAAGCAACCACGCTCTACGAAAAAATGACGTCCATTCCGCACGAGTTTGACAACTGGCGTTTAGGTTTTATTACCGACAAACCGGCTTTTGCAGACATATTCCTGCGTGCAGGCATTACGCTCAAAAAGCGGCCGTTAAAGAGCGGTAACCTCGACACCTGCCTGTATTCATACGGATTGTAGAAAGGTTTTATATGACGGCATTTTTTTCTACCGTACATACGGTATTTACCGGTATCGTGTTGCAGGCGGTGCCGTTCATGCTGCTGGGGGCGCTTTTGTCCTCGGCTCTATACGCTTTTGTTCCCGACCGGCTGCTGGTCAAGATTTTTCCTAAAAAATACGGGCTCGGTTTTTTAACCGCGCTCTTTGCCGGAGCGTTATTCCCCGTTTGCGAGTGTGCTGCCGTTCCGCTGATGCGCAGTCTGATTAAAAAAGGCGTCGCGATGCCTATAGCGGTTACTTTTATGCTTGCGTCCCCCATCGTCAACCCTATTTCGATTGTGTCGACGCTGTACGCCTTTCCGCAACAGCCGTCCGTAGCGTTCTACCGGCTGTTCTTCGGTTTGCTGATTGCATTTGCGATTGGGCTTTTACTGCTGTTTTACCCCGAAGAAAAATACTTAAAGGAAGATTTTGATACGCAACCGACAGCCCAGCCGCATTCCCTTGATAGTGCTGTGGCAGCATTTCGTCTTGCAACAGGCAGAAGTACACAGAACAGCCGCAGCGAAGCTCAATCGGACAATTTCGAGGGCACCGCTACAGAAAGCAAAGCGCAATGGCTGCAAGTAAAAGTATACGCCCTATTGATGCACACCTGTTCGGAATTTTTTACCACAGGCCCCTTTTTAATCCTCGGTGCGTTTATCACCGCCCTGATACGCGCGGCCGTGCCTCAGGAGTTTTTCAGCATAACAAGCGGCAGTGCGGCAGGTTCGCTTCTTGTAATGATGCTTTTCGCTTTTGTATTTTCCGCTTGCTCCACCTCCGATGCCTTTATCGCCCGCAGCTTCTTAAACAGATTTTCCTTCGGTTCAATTCTCGGCTTTTTAGTATACGGCCCGATGATGGATATAAAAAACCTCTTTATGCTGTTGTCTTTGTTTAAAAAGCGGTTTGTGATAGAACTTACGCTTATTATCACGGCAATCAATTTTATCGGCATTTCAGTGTTGATTCGATTGGTTTTATGATTAAAGAAGCTTCTGAGAAAATTTCGTCATATTTCTCTTGACTTTTTATTCCAATAAGTATATTATTACCGCCATTACGGGGGCGTAGCGAAGCTGGTTATCGCGCTGGCCTGTCACGCCGGAGATCGCGGGTTCGAGCCCCGTCGCTCCCGAAGAAGCTCACCGCGCAAGTGGTGAGCTTTTATTTTTATAATAGTTACGATATGATCACACAAACGGGCAGTAGCGCAGGGGTAGCGCGCTTGGTTCGGGACCAAGAAGTCGGGGGTTCAAATCCCCCCTGCCCGATATTTTCTAAAATTAAAAAACGATAAGAAGAGCCTATCCTCCCTATCCAAAGATATTGAGTAGATTGCAAATTAAGACTATAGTTCCGCTATGCGGCCGTGTCGCTTGTTTTCAATATTTTTTATCTTTTTTTTCCTCTTACCACCAATACTTTTAGCACAGGACGCAAAGCGTCTCGATACTGCTGAAAAGACAAAAAAATTTCCGGTAAGCGGATTTATCGCATTTTCGCTCAACACCATGATTGCCGAAAGCCGCGAGTATGTGTGCCGTTATGATGCCATTTTAAGTGATCTAAAATGGCCGCTTATACCTTCGGCCTCTTACACGCTTTATGGCGGCGTATATTTCCCGAAAGGGATTCACCTTGAAGGGAATATTTCATTTATGCAGCCGATGGCTACCGCACCCATGACCGATTTGGACTTTGAGGGGATTCTGGCGACTCCTCAGCAGACGGGAATAACCAAATTTTCCAAACATAACTGTACAATCGTTAACGGGCTAAGCTGGATGGTAAAACTCGGTTTACAGTTGCCGATGCCGCAGTCCGCAGCAATGAGGAGCGCCGGTATTGCAATGACGATAGAACCGATGCTCAGTTTTTACTATTCAAAAATCAGTTGGCATTCCTATGGGGGCTATCTGCAATATGCAAAAATACGGCCGAACGGAACGTATGAACCGTGGAGCCCTGCATTACCTAAGGTGCCGCATATAGGATCGGCTGTATCGTATCAACAACAATTAATGATACCGGCAATAGGAGTCGCTTTTGAAGCAACACTCCCTCATAAACTAACGCTTTTATCGGATTTTCACGTTACTGCCGATATTACAGCTTTCGCAGAAGATATCCACCATGCTACTAATGTGCGATATGTTGACATTCTGGGCGGCGGATGGGCAATGCACGGTAATATCCGGTTGCATTGGAACTGCTTGCCGTTCCTTTTAGTATTCATTAATCTCTTTTATCAATATTGTATAACAATGGAAGGTAGTAGTATTATTTATAATGGCATCACCTCAACTGAGCCAAGCTCCTATACACCACCCAATTCCGCAGGCACGTCTTTACGCGGTTGTACCTGCTCGATCGGGTGTGCCTTCCGGATAGGCCGGTAACCATGCAGCAAATGGGGCAAACGCTCGGGCAACGGCTTGAGCAGCGAATGAGTCAAAGTCAAATCCAATCGCTGGATATATTGGCAATGCCGACCGTCGAACTTCGAGAAAGAATTGCGGAAGAACTTGCTGAAAATCCGGCTTTGGAACTCATCCACGGAACACAACAAGTATCGCCTGCGCCAACCGGTCAAGCAAAACTGCTCGAACGGAAAGAGCCGTACTACCGCAACGACCGAACATCGTCATCCTTTTCGACGGAAGCAAGCGACGTATTCCAGACTTTTTTAGAAAATATTCCGGCGCCTCAGCAGCAGAGCTTACAAAGTCATCTTTTGGAGCAACTGTTTGTTCACAAGCTGGATCCGCTTACCGCATCTTTTGCCGAACGGATTATCGGAAATTTAACAAATGACGGCTTCCATGTTGTCCCGCTAAACGAACTTTTTAAAACGGAACTCTCTGAAAACAAAGGAGAGAAAGCACTCGCTTTTACGCGGCATAAAATATCTCATGCATTATCGGTTATTCGACGGCTTGACCCTATCGGATGTGCAACACGGGATTTTAAGCAATCGCTTTTGGTTCAAGCAAAGATATTATTCCGTGATAAAACTACTATCGATCCCGTCTATACCTATACGCTCGATATTTTGGCGCACCATTTTGACTATTTGGAAAAAGCGCGTCCGTATTCGCTCGTACGTGCCGTCAATGAAAACAAAGAAATTCCCTATAAGCTGACACAAGAAAATGCAGAAGATATTCTTGCATTGATTGCATCGCTCAATCCTTTTCCGGGACGAGCCTTTACGCCGGATATAACACCGGACGAATATATCATTCCAACTGCGTTCATCGAGCGGAATGATCAAGAATTCACCGTAAGAATAAATAACTTAGAAGTTCCGATTCTTACAGTCTCGCCCGAATTTCAGGATTTAATAAGCCACGCAAAAGATTCCGACTCTAAAACGTATATTAAAGAGCAGCTGCAAAAGGCAAAGGTTTTTATCGGAAGTTTAAACCAGAGGGAAAAAACAATTGTAGCAGTATTGCGTAAAATAGTATCGGCACAAGAAGCGTTCTTTTTAACCGGTGATAAGCGGCGGCTGGTTCCGCTTACGCAACAACAGATAGCGCGGGAACTGGATATCCATGAATCTACCGTATCGAGGACCGTTGCCGGAAAATATGTACAGTGCCAATGGGGTACTTTTGAGATACAATATTTTTTCACCAATTCCGTAGCAGTACAACCGCAGTCCAGCCCTATACAGTCCAACGCTTCTTTGGAGTCGGGAGCATTTTTGCAATCCAATGCTTCCGCGTCATCAACCATTCCCGCAACACGAGAAGGCGTAAAGGATTGCATTAAAGAGCTCCTTACCGAACATACAGCAAAAGGTTCCAAACTTTCGGATCAAAAAATTTCCGACTTGCTGCAAGAAAAATACGGTATTTCCGTCGCCCGCCGCACCGTCGCAAAATACCGAAAAGAACTGGATATCGGTTCGTCGTATGATAGGGCGTAAAATCCCTCTTGTAGATTTTTTTTGAGGTTTGTATGTGAATACGTTATCTTGTAGGTTTAATATCTGCAGTAGTGAACATCGTATATAAGGTTCTTGTGTGAATGGTAGAAAGCCTGAGGGTATGTCTGGTTTTTTCAGCAGTCTTATGA
This sequence comes from Treponema sp. OMZ 838, assembly GCF_000775995.1. Taxonomy (NCBI): domain Bacteria; kingdom Pseudomonadati; phylum Spirochaetota; class Spirochaetia; order Treponematales; family Treponemataceae; genus Treponema; species Treponema sp. OMZ 838. Next base: position 1,118,549 of record NZ_CP009227.1, read on the forward strand.
ATATGTGCCGTTACAATCGACTTATTAAGAAAATGGTATAGTAGTAGACAAAATAGTGTTTTTATTATAACAATAATTACCGAGCATCTATAACAACTCGGGTAGATTTTTATTTTCGGAGGCGATTTTTATGTATAAAAAATTTTTGAATTTTTTATTGTTAAGCGCTGTAGTTTTATTATTGTTTAGTGCTTGTCCTACACCTTCAGGCTCAAATCAAAACAAGACACCGGAGCAAAACAACGGTGAAAATAATACGACTAAACCTGCTGAAAAAGGTGTAATAAAGGGATCCTTAAAATATGATGGAAATCCCTTAATTGCACGTGTTGAGCTGTACAAAGAAGATGGAGAATACTGGAAAAATATTAAATCTACAATTCCGGAAATTACAGATGGTTCATTTGAATTTAGAAATCTCGAAAAAGGAAAATATCTTATAAAATTTACAGGAATATCAGCTACTCCTAATTCTCTTGGGCACTTTATACAGTGGTATAACGGCAAGAGCAGCTTTGATGCTAATATTATTAATATTACCGATGAAAAAGGAGCTGATCTGGGGCTAATCACCATTTTAAAAAAATCTGTTCTTAGCGTAAAGATGCCCAAACGCACATTTAGCCCTACTAATCCGAAAGATGTAAAATACACGGTTTCCATCTTAAACGATCAAAAGGAGCTTCTTGCTAAGCAAAGTTTTAACATAGGTACAGAATCTTCTATGAACCCCACGATGGAATACTTAACTGATCAGGGGTCTTATTATGTTAAGTTCTCTTATAAGGGCATTAATGAAAACACAACAGAATATTATGACCTTTGGCTTAAAGAAGAAGCGGGACATACACCTGAAAATCCTGACTATACGGTAACTATAAAGGAAGAAGATGCCTGCAAAGTAAACTTAAACGACATAAACTTAATTAGTCCTTATCATCCCCAGGGAGATATTAAGGGAGTTTTGCAACAGCATGATGGTTCCTCAATGAAAGCTATAAACACTGAATATCACGATATTGAGTTGCGTGGTGTCTTTTTAGGAGAAAAACGTATACTTGAATATAAAACCAATTCCTACGATCGATCAGCTAGGACATCTATTTTAAGCTGCTACTATAAAAACGATGGGACTGCCGTTTTTTCTAAAGATGAGGCAAGTATTATAACCTATGAAGGTAACGGAATTAAAGATGTAACGTATACCTTTAAATATCCGGAAGCTAAAACGGTTAATTTTACCATGAAGCACAAGGCGGATAACTCAAATTTTACAACTCCTAGGGATTTTGAAAATGGGCGCAGCTATAGCAGTCTAATAGAAATGGCCGACTCTAATGGTCAAATTTTATATACTATAAGAAGGTTTGAAAATGAGAAGGCTGTAAATTTTAAAGCTTTTATGCCGATTGGTCATAAATTTGCTTTTAAGTACCTTGAAGGCTATAGACCCGAAAAACCTGGAAACATTTATCCTAACGAATTCTGGATAGGTAAACAGATAGGCGATAGTTTTGATGATAGCTGTATTGTGACTATTGAATCTTCAGAAGCCAACTATGATTTGTGGTATCCTGATGTAAAGATACAATATGCTCCCCCTCCCTATGGAGGCAGTTATAATGTATTTTTTTTGAAGAATAAAGAGGACGGAAAACCTGTACGAATTCCTAACGGCAACACAATTTTAGCCCGTGAATATTTTGTAAACATAAAGCATGAGCCAGACAAATATACTGCAGTTGCAGCTACATCACCTGAACTTTGGATGTCTGCAAGGGATACATTCTCTTTACATAAAGCGGATGGTCAAAAGATAAAGTTTAACACGGGAGCAGAAACCATCAATATTGCATATCCTGGTACAGCGCAGTCCGTGCTTAACTTAAAAGTCAATGACATCTATGGAGGCCATTCCGGACGCATAGGTACGGTTGAATTATATAAGGATCAAAAAGAGACTCCTTTTTTAAGCCTGTCCTCAAATAAAGACTTTTCTTTTAAGCATTTACCTCAGGGTTCCTATTATATAAAATTAAAAGATACCGACACCTTTCAGGAATATGAATTTTGGTATGATAAAAAACTTAATAAAGGGGATGCAAAGCCTATTGAGCTTAACGGAACTAACCCAGAGAATTTAACGGTGAATAGACCATACGCTGAGCTCAGTATAAACAATGCAGGCTTAATGATTCGAGGCTCTGAGTATGATAATGAGTTTTGGGTTGCCCGTTTATTTAAAGCAGATACGGACTTTAACTCTTCCGACTTTAGATACGACCGAGGAATAGCCTTTGGAGCAAAGGTTGAGAATCAATATACCCCGGTGAATGAATTATATTTGGCTAAGGATGCCCATTTTGTAACTTTCGAGCCACATAAACACCGGCGGATATTTCCCGGAAAATACTATCTCGGTTTCTACGTAGGCAAAAGCTTTAAAAATAATGCTAAGCCCTTTAAATGGTTAAAGATGAGCGGAGCTGTTGCAAGTTTTACTGATAATTTTGAAGAGGCTTCCTTAATAGATTTTGCCGTTGATGAAAAAAAGGTATTATCATCAGATCTATTCCCCCAAACAAAACGTAATCGATATTTTAATATTAAAATAAAGGGGGAGGGTGTGGGGAGTATTCCAAACATTGCTTCAAGAAAACTGAGGTTTTATGTTCCAAGCAACCAGAATCCCGACAATGATTTTTTTGTTGAATCAAGGAAAACGCTCGACGCTAATGGAGCTCCCCAGGAAAATGTTTATCACCCTGCCTTTGCAATATCAGATAAGTGGCTTTTGGCTATTGAAAACGGCGGAAGCATGTACTATTTTAAAGGGACTCAGAAACAAAGCCCTGTAAATGATTTTACGGGAGAACTTACAACCGAAAGGTCCGAAGCTTATGAGTTTAAGCCGAACGATTCTTCAATCAGCGATTATGAGGTAACCATCTCGAACTGGGCGGCTCTAAAATAAATCTTCGCTGAGAAAAATCACGGAGATATCCCGAAAGCAACCGACTTTCGGGATATCTCCTGCACCGAGGCCTATAAGGCTTGGTGCTCAAGCCGAAACTTAAGCTCCCTGCTTTCACAATTTTTTTCAAAAAATTTCCCTTCTTTCCCCCAAAATCCTTAGCCAAAAAGCCGCGCGTGTCGCATATAGAGGTTAGCTTGTAGATTCTTAGGAGGCTAACTGATGAAAAAACTCTTGTTTGTTGTGCCGATTGTCTGCGCCCTGTTTGGAGCAGGATGCGCAGGTTTTTCTGAACAGCCCATTTTTACCGAGATTATCGGAGGAGAAGCCGAACCGGTCAAAATAGCAAAGGCCGCGCGGACAGAAGACAATACCGTGCAACTGTTCTTTTCCGGTACGGCGGAGTTGTTGTCGGCGGAAATTTTTATCCCTGAAACGGGCGAAGCGCAAACGTGCAGTGTCGAAGCTATGGACATCCCAGACGACTTTGCCGATTCCGAAGGACAATCCGGCAAGGCAGATGCTTATACCGCCTTTACACTTACTCCAACTACCCCGATCGGAATCGGCGCTCCTTTTGTATTGCGCGGTTCCGTGTCGGATACGCAGCACAGCGTTCTCGATTTCGCGCTGCCGTTCGAAGGTGCTAACACACGTCCTGCAAAACTGCGGATAACCGAAATCCGTCCGTTATACAGCAGCAAACCCAAAAGCGAATTTATCGAATTCATTGTGATGAAAAGCGGGAACCTTTCCGGCATCACCATCACGAATGTCGGGGATAAGCAGGCTCCGCACTATCAGTTCCCCGCCGCAGAAGTTTCCGCAGGAGAGACCATCGTATACCACTGGCGTTCCGTCGAAGAAGGTATCCGCGATGAAACAACCGCTAAAATTATTTCAGGCGGAACACAATCATGTCCCGCTGCGCGTGATTTTTGGGGGCCGTATACGAGCATTCCCAAACGGAACGCCAATGTCATTCTGATAAAAGCCGGATCTGGGGGCGATATTCAAGATGCCATTCTCTACTGTACCGAAAAAGAATTTGCCAAGCGAGGCGCCGCTCCTGCATGGAACGATGAAAAACTGGTACGGGAAGCGGAAGCAGCCGTTGCTAGCGGAGCATGGCGAGGCGGAGCTGTCTTAAAGTCAGCGATTATCGCGCCGATAACCGCCTCAAAATCGTTGGTACGCGATGCAAAGTCCGGCGTCAATAAAGCCGAAAGCTGGGCACTCCGCGATTCAAAAAAGGTTACGATGGGGAAACCGTATTAACACAGGGAAACCACGTGCAAAATTTTTGATGCGGATGCCTTTTCCTTGAGAATCTTTTGCGCCTCTATGCCCCCTGTCGTAATACCGAAAAAACGTATTGCCTTATAAAACTGCGGCAGGTGTGGTATAATAACCAACGAGGGAGGTACGTTATGCCTACAATGACTATGCCAAATAAATTGTATCAACAATTGGAAAAGGCAGCGCAAATGATCGGAATGTCCAAAGATATCGTCTTGGAAAATGCGTTAAGCCGCTATCTTGCCGAATTACAAGAAGACGCCGAAGATACTGAACGTGCCGAAAAAGCGTGGAATGACTTTGAAAACAGCGGAGAAGCTGCAATACCTGCCGAAGCTCTATATAAAGCGCTTGGATTATAACTAAAATGAAAATCGAATACGCTCCGGCAGCAAGTAAACAGTTTGCACGGCTTGATAAACCCATACAAAGGCAAATCAAAAAATATATGAGCGAAATTGCCATACTTGATAATACTCTAACAAGGGTACCCGTGTGCTGAATTTTCAACGACCGCTTTCTTTTTTCCTCTTGCTGTTACTGCCGACTTTTGTACTGCTCCGGCGGACGGGGAGATTGCAAGCAGTATCAATAGTGCTGCCGCTTGGAAATTGGAACGGGTTTGTTCCCGAAAAAAATCTGCGGGTGTATCTTGTGCACCGTATCTCCCAGTACACCCTTGCGGCAGCCTTTGTATTCGCCGTCGCTACGCTTGCGGAACCGGTACGGCAAACTTCCGAAGCGATGTATGCCGGTTCGGGACAGGCGCTGATGTTTGTCATCGACACCAGCCCCTCGATGGCGGCACAGGACATGGGAACACTGACACGGCTTGAGGCGGCGAAGCGGATTATCAAGTCTTTTGCGGAAAAATATGAAGGCGACTCGTTGGGTCTTACCGCGCTGGGAAGTTCCGCCGCCGTACTCATTCCGCCGACAATCGATCGGCACACGTTTCTGACTCGGTTGGATCAACTGCAAGTCGGTGAATTCGGTGACGGAACGGCAATCGGTATGGGGCTTGCCTCTGCCGTGCTGCATCTGACGCAGTATTCCGCGATTCCCTCACATATCATTCTCTTTACCGACGGAGATAATAACACCGGCGAGGTGCATCCTCGCGCAGCCGCGGATATCATCAAGCATAAAAAAATCGGGTTTTACATTATCGGGTTGGGGAAGTCGGGATATGCGCCGGTTAAGTATATTGATCCCATTCAAAAAAAAGAAATTTCCGGTACGCTCAACACTGTGTTCAATGAAGCGGAGTTACAAAAAATTGCCGGTTACGGTAACGGCCGCTATTTTTCGGCACAGTCACCCGAATTATTAACGGATATTTTTAATCGATTTATTCAAAAAATACCGGCGACGCCTCCTTCAATGACGATGCGTAAATACGCGTACCTTGACGGGCTGTTTTTATTGATTGCAATGAGCTGCGCGGCAGGAGCATGGCTGCTCCGCAGAATCGGAATGCAGGCGGTGTCATAATGATTGAATTTGAAAAACCGTTTTTCCTGTTGTGTATCATTGCTATTCTGCCTGCGTGCGCCGTTACGTTGTACCGCATAAAAAAATTAAAAGAAAGCTACGCTGCGACGGGAGAGATTCACGCCATTATACGGACACTGCGAATCCGAACGGCGCTTTGGAGCATCGGCTGGCTGTTCCTCAGTATTGCTGCAGCCGTACCGCTCTGGGGTACAAAACAAACCACCGTAGTCAAACACGGGAATGCGGTTATCTTTGCCGTCGATATTTCGCGCAGTATGACCGTTGCCGATATCACACCGAACCGGCTCGAATTTGCAAAGCGTTATGTTTCCTTTTTGATAGAACGTTTACCGGAAACTGCCTGCGGACTCGTTACGATAAAGGGACTGGGTACGCTTGCCGTGCCGCTGAGTTTTAATCATCAGAGTGTACTGACTGCAGCGGAAACGCTGTCGCCGTTCAATGCAACCTCGGCAGGCAGCAATCTTGAACACGGACTGCGTGTCGCATTGGAGGCTTTCCCCGAAAATCGATTAACCGGAAAAACGGTTGTGCTGTGTACCGACGGCGGTGAAACAATCGGTTCGGTGCCGCGTATTCTTCCGCGGTATCGGCAAGAAAATGTTCAACTGATTATCATCGGCTTTGGAACGGAAACAGGCGGTACGCTTTCCATCCTGAATGAAAAACACGAATCGGTCGTGCAAAAAAGTGAGTTGGAGGAATCTATTCTTAAACGCTATGCGGAGCAAGCCTTGAACGGAAGTTTTTATATTTCCGCTGCCGACCTCGGTTCGGCACAGAAGGTGCTGCAATCGCTGACGGAAGGCGATGCCGAAAGCGAGAAAATACGATATGTGCAAAAACCGGTACGGCGGACATTTGAGTGTACGGCGATGGCGCTCCTCCTTTTTTGTATCGGTCTTTGTGCAGGAGGTATCCGTGCTAAAAAAATGTAGACGTCCGGCTGCCGTCATATCACCCATATCATCACGTTCAACATTATTATCATCGTTATTTAGATCATCATTTTTGTCGGTGAGTTTTATTTTTTTATTGATGACGATGTTTGTCCTATCGGGATGCAGCGCAGAACAGCAAACCAAACTTGCACACGTAAAAGGGACACTCGCATGGATGCGGAGCGATTGGAATGATGCCGTGTTGTATTTTTATGAGGCTGAAAGTTTAGCGGCGGAATTATCCGATGAGACCATAAAACCGTACACGGACTTTGCGCTTGCATCCGCATATCTGATGCAGGGAGAGGATGAGGCTGCGTCTGGAAAATTACAAAATGGTTTCGAAACGGCGCCTGAGATTTTACGGGCACATCGATTTTATCAACAAGGCATTATTGCGTTTCACTCAAAGGATTATGCAGAAGCGGCGGCATTGTTCCGAAAATCATTGGAGCTGTCCGGCCGCGATACGGCAGCTAAGATTAATTACGAGTTGAGCAAAAAGTTGAGCGACACACAGCGGGAGATGCAGCATCAAGCTCCGCAACAGACGTCCGAAGATCCCGAAGCCGATCTGACGGATTCGATTATTTTAGATATTATTCGCAAAAGAGAGCAAACCGAATGGAAAAAAACACAGCACGAATCGGAACCGGCGATAAACGATTATTAGGATTCTTTGTATGCAGGCTAGTCGCGAAGACGGCAACACTCTTTTTTTTCTTTTGTGCAACCGCAAGCCTCTATGGGCAGCAAAACGATTATGCCGAGCATTTTATTGAGCTCAAAACAGACGGTACCGAATTATCAATTGATCGTGAATTTGAAATTGAAGTAATCATCAAACGAGAGGCTCCGTATTTGCAGAAGAATAATGGCGATACGCCGCGATTTATCCTTGAGCAGAGCGCAGATACGGCAGAGCTGATACAGAGCAGTGCGATTCCCGAACGAGACGGCCTACACCTGCGCTATCGGTATCGGTTTAACAAAACAGGCAGGTTCCGATTCGAACCGGAGCTACAATGGAAACGGCAAACGGTCGAGCTGACACCGCTGGATATAACCGTACACCGGCCGCGGCTGTCGGAACATACGCCGTTTGTGTGGATGCTGTATTCTGTAAGCGGTCTGCCGGTTGCGGACGGCGCAGCCCTTGAACAAGGTACGGAATACATCCTGTGTTTAACCGCAGCCTTTTATTCGGCAGGACATACCGAGCGCTACCGGCACACTTTGCAAACCGCCTCTGCTCAAATCGAAGCCGCCCGCCTCGAAGCGTCCGGCTCCCAAGAGAACCGCAACAGCACTGCTATTCGGGATATGCACAGTGAGCTGCCGTTACCAGTTGAAATAGTCCGTATCGAATGCGCTCCATCCGAAAGCGCCGCGCTGAAACCGCTTACACTCACAGAACTGCCGTTTGATGCGGCTGTTTTAATAAACTCGGCGGCTTTGTCAAATACGGCAGATTTGCCGGATGCCAGTGTTTCCAGTGCAGTCCTGTCGACTGCATCCGTTCCATGCGAAGATTCCGATGACGAGCATTATGTTCTTGCCGCCTTTAATTTGATACCCTTGCGGATAGGTGTGCAAAGCCTTCCTCAAGCGCAGATATTTTTTACAGCGGGTGGAAAAGCATTTAGCGCTCCTGCTGCGTACCGCATCGACCGGCAGGCAATTACCGAGGCTGCCGATAAAAGCGGTGCGGACGGCTTCACCGCCGCTGCGTTTCAGGCGCTCCCGCCTGAAACGCAGTACAGCGGCAACACTATGACCGAGCAAGAAAAAAGCGCCGCGGCAAAGCAAATAGCCGACTACCGCAAACAGGAAGCCGCGGCGCTTTTTTCTCCCGCAATCCGCCGTGAACGCAGAAAACTGGAAGCTGCGTTGGAGATTGCCCATCCGCTGCCGCTGTATCCGCGCCTGCTCGGCATTCTAACGGCGGTAATCTCCGGCTTATTACTGATCGGTGCGGCAGTGTGCGGTTTCCGCAATAAAAAGCGGTTTATGCTGCTTTGTATCATCATCGCATTGTGTAGCGGAAGCCTCACCGCCGTACTGTTCCGGCTCATACTTCGGCCGCAAGGCGTGTGCATTGAGGATGCCGGCGAAATAGCGGTGCGGCGTATACCGGAAAATACCGGCAGTATCGTGCACCGGCTTTCGGCAGGCCAAAGTGTCATTATCATACGAAAAGCGCCGCAATGGTACTACATTAAAACCGTCGGCGGAGTTACCGGCTGGATACCGCTGCAGTCGGTCATACAGTACAATTAAGTCAGGATAAACAAGTTGTCTTGAGCCATAGAGAGGTTTTAATCCCCTGTTACAGTACGACCTTCACCCTGCATCAGGGTTGTTGATTTCTCTCATAAAAAATGATAAAAAGAAGGAGTATTGCTTTTTACAGGAGTTTTTATGAAATGTAGATTTTGTGAGCAAGATATAAAACCGGTCGGCCATAATTTAGCATCCGCAACCGGCGATATGGTTTGTACCAGGAACCCGACAAAAAAGCATGTTGCCGTATATGACGGTATTCACTGTATCCACTGTGGACGTCAAGTAAGCATTCTTGGTGATAGAATTGTTACCTCAGCCGGAATAAGCTGTCCGGCATCCCCATCAGGGCGGCATGTTGTAAAATAGCGAGGAGCTATCTAAAATAAAATAGAGACAAGCCGTAGAATGGAAAGAGTTAATTTTAAACTCGCTGGGATGTCGAAAAAGCAACCAACTTTTGAAACATCCTCATGCTGCGGCTACAAGTTTAACTTATACCTAAACTCGTTTCTGCCGGGAAACGCAGTCCCCCTGTCAGAGCAGTAAATACCCACATATATTTTTAAAAGAAATATTGACAGCCCTATAAACTCCTTGTATCATACTATATATAATTTTTTTATAGTTTTATTAAAAAAATAAAAAACTGGAGGAGTGAAATGAAAAAACATTTCATGGTAGCATTGACAGGCGCATTTATCGGTATTGCGGCTGTCGTATTGGTCAAATTCGGAAACCCGGGGAATATGGGCTTCTGTATTGCCTGTTTCTTGCGCGATATTGCGGGCACCTTAAAATTGCACAATGCAGCCGTCGTACAGTATATGCGACCCGAAGTCATCGGCCTGATAGTTGGTGCGTTTGTAATCGCGCTCGTAAAAAAAGAATTTAAGCCGCGCGGCGGTTCAGCGCCTTTTACCCGCTTTGTATTAGGGTTTTTCGTAATGATCGGCGCATTGATGTTCTTGGGATGCCCGCTTCGTATGTTTTTACGTTTGGGCGCAGGCGACTTGAATGCGGTATTTGGTCTTGTAGGGTTCATCATCGGTATCGCTATCGGAGTGGTATTCCTCAATAAGAATTTCTCCTTGAGCCGCGCGTATCCCCAATCCGGACAGGAAGGTATGCTTGCCCCCATCGTGATGATCGTATTCTTTATTTTATTGGTTGCATTCCCCGCCGTTCTCGCCTTTAGCGAAAAAGGCCCCGGTTCAATGCATGCGCCGATTGCGCTCGCACTCGGTATCGGTCTTGTCAGCGGTGCATTAGCACAACGCAGCCGGCTCTGTACCGCAGGCGGTATCCGCGATGCAATTATGCTCAAAGACTTCCACCTTTTAACGGGAAGCATTGCTATTTTAGTTGCCATGCTTATCGGAACGCTCGTAACCGGACAGTTTAAGCTCGGACTTGCGGGGCAGGCAGTTGCCCACACCGACGGGTTGTGGAATGCGCTTGGTATGGTGCTGGTCGGATGGGCAAGTGTTCTGCTCGGCGGCTGCCCCTTACGCCAGCTCATCTTAACCGGTGAGGGTAACACCGACTCGGCTGTAACTGTAACCGGTTTGATTGCAGGCGCGGCTTTCGCTCATAACTTCGGTCTTGCCTCTTCCGGTAAAGGCCCGACAAGTGCGGGGATGATTGCCGTTGTTATCGGATTAGTCGTAACAGCCTGTGTCAGCGTATATTACGCAGCAAAAAATAAATAATGTTTTCGCGGCATCCCTAATCATCGACCTCTTAGGGATGCCTCTTTTTTTAACATAGAAAATATTTCAGAAGGAGACAAAAATGGCAGATTATATGGTAGATGCACGGGGGCTTTCCTGCCCCGAACCGGTAGTACGGACAAAAAAAGCATTCGATGCACATCAGAATTTTACGGTGCTTGTCGATAATGAAACCTCAAAAGAAAATGTTATCCGCTTTTGCGATAAGATGAAGGCAAAGACCTCCATTTCAGCAGACGGCAGCGACTGGAAAATCACCGTTTCAAAATGATCTGCGGTTACGTAATAACGTTTCACACTCATTACGAAGCGCTCGTCTGTATGCGCAGTCTCGAAAAGAGCGAGGCTGTGCAAAACGGCGTGATTACCGTTAAGCTTATTCCCGTGCCGCGCGAACTCAGCTCCGCCTGCGGTACGGCGGTTAAAGTTATGATAAAAGACGGCGCGGTGTTCGGCGCAGAGAACTTTGCAAACATTGAACGCGATGAAGTGTTCAGTTTTGACTCCGCCGGCACATATACCGCAGTGGACAATTAAGAGGCAACCATGAGCTGTGCAATCCCGGATAAAAATTTCAGTTTAATTAAATCTTCGTCCTATTCGGGATGAGGGGCAAAATTAAGTGCGGGTGCACTGGATGGATTATTAAAAAGCTTTCCTATTTGCTCCGATCCCCGGCTTTTGGTCGGTTTCGATACATCGGATGATGCGGCTGTTTATAAAATCAATGACGAAACGGCATTAATTTTTACGGCTGACTTCTTTCCGGCCATTACGGATGATCCGTATATGTTCGGGCAGATTGCAGCCGCTAATGCACTCAGCGATATTTACGCAATGGGCGGCGTTCCGAAACTGGCGCTCAATCTTTTTTGTATTTCGGAAAAAATGCCAGAACCCATTATCAAGGAAATACTGCGAGGCGGCGCCGACAAAGCGTTTGAGGCGGGAGCAATTATCTGCGGCGGGCACACCATTTACGACAGCATCCCGAAATACGGTTTAGCGGTAACGGGTTTTGTGCATCCCAATAAAATACTGCGGAATTCAGCCTGCAAAACAGGTGATGTACTGATTTTAACCAAGCCCATCGGCTCCGGTATTTTAACAACGGCAGCGAAGGCTGATATGCTCGGCGCTGATGAGCTTAAAAGCGTGTATGACGTTATGGCCTTCTTAAATGCCGCCGCCTGCACTGTGATGACCAAATATGAGGTTCATGCCTGTACGGATATCACCGGCTTCGGACTGTTGGGGCACTTGTATGAAATGGGAAAGGGAAGCGGCCTCAGTATTGAGCTTACTTGTAAATCGCTGTCGATTTTTGACGCTGCCGTTGAATATGCCGAAATGGGCTTTGTTCCCGCCGGAGCGTATTCAAACAGGAGCTTTGTCGGCGATAATGCTGTGTTGGACGGAGTGCCGCGCGCCTATCAGGATATACTGTTTGACCCGCAGACGTCAGGAGGTCTTGTTATTGCGGTAGCGCAAAAAGACGCGCAGCAGTTATACACAGAACTTTGCACCGTCCTTGAAAATACCGTCTGCGGAAAACCGGCAATTATCGGCACGGTTGTAGAACGCACCGATAAGGTTGTCCGAGTAAACTATTAACTTAAACCGCACAAGATAGTGCGATTTAAGTTAAGTTCAAAAGCCCGACGATAAAAACTTTTCCTAATACGCAAACTCTGCGCTTAACCGAATATAGTGGTTGAACTGCTTACCGATAGCTTTGGCACGCCAGTCTGCAAGCTGTCTGTCAGCTTCTTGCCGAATCGCGGCTTCCCCAATTTGTGCTATGGATTTATCATTCCACCCCGTTGTCGTATGATTTGGCGAATAAATATTTCTTCGTACACCCGGATTGATGTTTGCTTCAAACACATAACCGAATTTGAACAGCATATACCCGCCCGACTTTACAATCGGTAAATGGCAGCTGATATCCAATGCAAGCTGGTTAACATATTGGATGGTCTGTTGTCGCATAAAGGGCGTGGAATATAAGAAGGCATGATTTTTCCAGTCAGTACCGCCATTTTGAGCCCTGCCTGTAATCGTAGGATGATTAAATACCGATCCATCCGTTGTATACTGTCTTGCAAGGTAGTCTTTTATCATACTGATATCCGTAATACTTTCAGTTGTATTAGCATGGCGGATAAAGGTATTGGAAAGGTTAATATCAAGCCCATGGAGCGGACGAAATTTAAGTTTAAGATGAATTCTATCAGAGTTCGGGTCGAGGTTTGTTCCAAGCGGAGAACCGTGATGCGTATAATTTTGATAATTTGGTTTATTATAATCATCATCGTCAACATGTGTATACATATACGGCATCACAAACGTGTAATTTAAATCGACAAAAGAGAACCAATGAGTATTCGGCATGGTATATGAAATTCCAAATTCTCCTGCTAAACGCCATTTTGCATCTTTAAACTTTAGTATTTCATTTAAGCCGATATCATCAACATAAAACGCTGAATCAATACGTAAACCTCTTATAGGTTTGACAGTTGCGCTAAGCCCTATTAAAGAATTATCAGGGAAGCTATAGACACTTTGTCCAAGAAAAAAAGCTGAGAAAGGAATTAAATACATCGGCTCAAATCGCCCGCCATAACTCATTGTATCAATAATAGAAAAAGAGAGCCAGGTCAACGGCCGAATATCAATAGAATGAGATGCTAAAAACTTCTGCGGTCCAATAGAGCCTTTATGATCATTGGTTGCAGCAAGTAACAAAAGAACTTGATTATATGCCCACTTTTTCTTGTTAATCGTTAAAATAAAATGCCCTGCATGGAATGCATCACGGGAAATAAAAATACCGCTGTCATGGAAGGGACCATAAGAAGTCCGCCCTAAGCCGGCAGTAAAATAATATTCTGCAGTACCGAATGTTGCCGAAGTATTAAATGCAGGAAGTAGTTTGAGTTTACCGATATTTCCTGCATCATCGGCAATATCTTTTTGCGAATAGGAATATGCAGGTAACAAACTTTCATTATCCAGCGTATTCATAAGATTAACACTCAGATACGCGGACATAGTTAAAAACTTCATTAGCGAATAGTTAAGCGTACCGAAAGGCGTTATAAAAAATTGTTTTTGGTTATCGGGTGAAGCAAAGTTAAACTCAGCTTTTCCACCAAAGTGAAAAGGCCGCTGAAAAAAACGTGCTTGATATTCAGCAGCTTTTCTACGCTGACCGGCATCTCCTTTTTCCATAACTATTTGCAGTAAGCGCTCAATTTCTTGCAGCGGATATGGTCTGATACTTGGTGCATCATTGATTAAACCACTTCCTTCCCATATCGATAAATCTTCATAGAACGGATCGAACAAATTAACTGGAGCTTGCGCCTGAATACATACCGTATGGAACGCGACGAGTAATAATACAATGCATAAAAGTTTTTTCATACACACCTCATCTTTTTCATAATTATTTCTATAACAAGTGCGAAAGGTATCAAAAATCGGCGATATGCTCAAGCAGGAGCCTACCATATAAGCACATATTACCGGATTGTATATTTAACCGAAGAATAAATATCCACCGCGTGTCCGTTTTTTCTACCGGATACAATTGTCCAGTTCAGCCCTGCATTCAGTTCAAGCTGTTTAATCACCCGGTATGTGCCTTCCAACGAAATCGTATGAAAATATGCAGGGTTCCCATACGGGGTCTTTGCCTGTGCTATTGCTTCATAGTGATCGGCATCAGGGTAATAGATCCCAGGCTTTCCTGGTTTTTCTTTACTGGGATCAAAAAAATTATCTTCGTTTTCTCCCTTCGCCAAAAAACGGTACCCAAGCTTTGCACGGTATTTTTGGGGTTCCGTTAACGTAATCTGTAAAAAAGCCCCGATTGTATCAGGACCATACGGATTAGCAACCCATTGCCGGATGTACGAATCCGTCATTTCCTTGCCTGCAACAGTATCCTTCCGGCGGTGGTAGAGGCTGATATGCTTATTTTCCATTATATACATCCACGGGTTTGCGTATAAAAACTCACCTGTTACGGAAAGGTGTCCAAAACTGAACGGATGGATATACTCAATACCGGCTAAACCGCCGAGGCTGTTAGGAATATTCCGGGCTTTAGGATAGTTTTTCAGCTCAAACGAGGTCTGAAATTGATTTTGACCGTATTGACCATATAACCGCAAACCTCGTATCGGAACTATATCAACACCGACACCGAATTGGCAACCGAGGCTTGATTTGCCGGCTTCTTCAGAAGCATTTCCATTAAAAGTCTTCTCTCGCCAGCCGAAAAAATTATGAAAAATCATCATCGGGTTTAAGTATTTAGGATCAAACGGAGCATTAAGCACGATTCCTTCGTAAAAGCGGAGTGTAATCCAATTAATTGGGCGAAACGAAGCTTCGTGAGAAAATACAAATCGAGTAGGCTCTAATTCCAATACATTCAGTGCTAATCGCACCTTCTTATAGAAAAATGAGGCGGTTATGTAATCCATTCGGTCTACGGTATCTGCAAGCAGCATACTACCTGCTAGCGACCTGCCAATATTTAAAGCCCCACGTCCGATGGTAAGATTAAAGATGCGTCCTCCAAGAGACAGTCCGGCTTGCGTAGGAACGGCAGCCTCAAAGGCATTGCCTTCCAACGGCAGATTGGTATATGGATAGGATAATACCGCCGCCCAGTAATTTTTCTTTAAGCTGAGATTAGCAAAAAAATCAATGTATGGGGTAAACATCATATGCATTGGGACAGAAACAACAGCAGGCGTTCTATTATACCGTAAAAAACTATCCAGCCGCACTTCATTTTCACGGTTGTGTACATATTGCCCTTGCAGCGCAAAAATACCGTTCACATCAAATGCAAAATATTTACGAGTAAATAAAAACGAATGCCCGGAGAAATAATCGTGCATCATACGGTACAGCGGTTCACTCGCCTGAGGTATAGCAGCATTCTCAAAAGTAGAAAAGTATTCAGTAAGTTCTCCTTTAGAAAGCGGCTGACGATCTGCAAGTGTTGTCTGTCGCGATTCGACCGAAAGGATGTGCATTGCATCATAAATCCAATGATCATTTTCTACAAATAGCGCATAAGACGTGTCTGCAAAACAAAATAGAGCAGGCATTAACGATAATAATAGAACAATGATAGAGCGTTTCATTTTTTGACCCTGAGAAATAATTGGTAAATAATAATAGATAAAACAAAGAAAGATGTCCACAGAGTATATCAACAGCTCAGAAAATATTGGATGTATACTACAAGCTCTCACAAAACAATAGGTTTTCCTTAGATTTATTTGCGATGTCTGCCTGAGGTTTCGATATTAATTTTGACATACTTTTGATTTTGCTTGCTTTTACCGCCTAACTGTGCTAGAGTGCCGGAATACAAGCTAACTTATAAAGGGCATATCTATATGCGAATTGCTATTATCGCCGAATACTACCTGCCCGCGATCAATGGTGTTGTATACCACATGGAAGCCTTGAGGACGGGCCTTATAGAAGCAGGACACGAAGTATTAATTGTAAAACCGGATTTTAACACAAAGCATCATCATATTACCGACGGTATTTTATATAGTCCCGCAGTAAAATTACCTAATCTGTATGATTACTGTGTCTCGTATCCATACAGTAAAAGTGAATTAAAACTCTTACAGGAATGGAAGCCGGATATTCTTCATATCCACACGGAGTTTAGTCAGGGTATGTTTGCTCTTTATGCAGCACGCAGGCTCAATATACCGATTGTATACACCTGCCATACCATGTATTACGACTATATGCATTATTTAGGGATATTTAAGAATCTTAAAGCGGCAAAAAATTTTATTAATTGGAGCATTTTAAAATATACCAATGCCGCTAAAGCGGTTATTTGCGCATCAACAAAGATGGAAGATTTTTTAAAGCAATGCAAAGTAACGACCCCTATTTATAAAATCCCAAATGCGTGTATTACATCCGACTTTTCCGAAGAAACACTCAATCAAGAAGTTATTAACAATCTTAAAATCCAGTACGCCATTAAACCTGAGGATTTTATTGCCTGTTTTTGTGGGAGACTTGCCTCCGAAAAAAATCTTTCACTCACACTAGAATATTGGAAACAGTTTGTAGACAGGATGCCGAATGCCAAATTATTTATAATCGGGAACGGTCCTGCCAGAGCAGAACTTGAACAGCAAGCACAGGATTACGGTCTTACCCATTCGGTTATCTTTACCGGTGCGATTCCGCATGAAACCGTTAAATATTATTATCACTTATGTGATGCATATATTATGACCTCGCTTTCGGAAAACCATTCAGTTTCGGCGTTGGAAGCGATGGCCTGCGGTCTTCCCGTTGTCCATTTGTATGACAAAGACAATGAAGATCAATATATTGAAGGATTAACAGGGTTTGCTTTTAAAGATTCAGCGGCATTCGTTAAAATCCTGCATGATATCTATGATAAAAAACAACATGCCGAGGGCGGCGAAACACTCAAAGAAGAAATAAACTCGGCTATGGCCCAAGACAATTATCAAACGATGGCACAAAAAATTGCAGAGGTTTACCAACGGGTATTGGCAGAAACCCATAATCCGTAACAGCCCTTCTGTGCGAAATTTTATCTAAAATTTCGCACATTTTTCCCACAAATGGATAAACGCATCAGGTAGACTAGATAAAAACCGCGGAAAAACTGAGACTGTGAGACCATTTGAACCGCGAAGAGGTTCAACTCTGGTCGAATAGTCTCAGTTTTTCCGTGGGGGTGTTAAAAAACGACCTGATGCGTTTATTCATCCATCCCGTTCACTCTTTTTTTCTTTTAGGCTATACTATCCTTTATGATTACAGTAAGCGATGTTAGTTTAAAATTTTCGGAAAAACCTCTTTTTAAAGATGTCAATTTAAAATTTACCCCCGGGAACTGCTACGGCATTATCGGAGCAAACGGGGCAGGCAAGTCAACATTCCTCAAGCTGCTTTCCGGCGAGTTGGAGCACGACAGTGGAGAAATCAGCATTACACCGGGTGAGCGGATGGCGGTACTGCGGCAGGATCACTTTGCTTTTGATGAATATTCCGTCAAAGACACCGTATACATGGGACACCCGCAGCTCTACAAAATTATGAAAGAGCGGGAAACCATTTACGAAAAAGAAGATTTCAGCGAAGAGGACGGTATCCGCGCCTCGGAGCTCGAAGGTGAGTTTGCCGATATGGGTGGCTGGGAGGCAGAAAATCAGGTAGAACAGATGCTCTCCGGGCTCGGCTTGGAAGAGGCAAACCACGAGCGCATGATGAGCGAGCTTGACGAAAGTCAGAAAGTGCGTGTGCTGCTGGCACAGGCGCTGTTCGGCAATCCCGATATTCTCTTGTTGGACGAACCGACGAACGGTCTCGACCTTGAATCCATCAGCTGGCTTGAGGAGTTTTTAATTGAATTCCCGAATACCGTGATCGTGGTATCGCACGACCGGCACTTTCTAAACACCGTGTGTACGCATATTTGCGATATCGACTTCGGAAAAATCCGTATGTACAGCGGTAACTACGACTTCTGGTATCAGATGAGTCAGATTATGCAGCGGCAGGCACGCGATCAGCAGAAAAAACGCGAAGAAAAGATGAAAGATCTGCGCGAATTTATCCTGCGCTTTGCTTCTAACGCGGCAAAAAGCCGGCAGGCAACCAGCCGCAAAAAAGTGTACGACAAACTTGCCCTGGAAGAACTGGAGGTTACCACTCGGAAATTCCCGTATGTCCACTTTAAACCGGATAGAGAAATCGGGAATAACGTTGTCCGCGTAGAAAAGCTCAACTATATTTCTAAGGAAGAAGGTTCGGGCAACGGCATTACGCTGCTCAAAGATTTCAGCTTGACCGTGAACCGGACGGACAAAATCGCCTTTGTCGGACAGGAGCATAACTCAAAATCGGCTTTCTTCGATATTATCGCCGGTGTTAAAACCGCCGATTCTGGGGATGTGTATTGGGGACAGACCGTTACGAATGCCTACCTCAGCAAGGATAATTCCAGCTACTTTGAAACAGATTTGAACATTACCGATTGGCTGCGGCAATTTTCCACCGAACAGGACGAAGCCTACGTGCGCGGCTTTTTGGGACGGATGCTTTTTACCGGCGATGAGTCGCTCAAACCCGTTAAGGTGCTTTCCGGAGGAGAAAAGGTACGCTGTATGCTCAGTAAGCTGATGCTTTCCGGCGCCAATGTGCTGATTATGGATGAGCCGACCAATCACCTCGACTTGGAAGCGATCACCAGTTTGAACGAGGCGCTCATCGCCTTCCCCGGCGTCGTTCTGTTCAACTCGCATGACCACGAATTCATTTCGTCCATTGCAAACCGCATTGTAGAAATTACCCCCGGCGGTGTAATCGACCGGATGATGCCCTTTGACGACTATATCCGCGATGAGCACGTCCACGAACTCCGCAATGAATATTACGGCGGCACAGCAAAAAAGATATTGATTTGAGCAATTTGTCTATGGAAAAATGTGATAAATCACCATAAAATATCTGGAAAAATGTGATTTTTACCTCGAATAATGCTGGAAAAATGTGATAAAACGTGATAGTATACGGTCATGGATTACAAACTCCGCCGTAAAGATACCGGAATTGTAAATGTGTGTTACAATCTTGCGCAGCCGGAACTGCCTTTAAGAGGCAATTATAATCCGACGGAATATAAAATCTATTATCACGATACGGGAATTTTGATTGCAGCCCTGGATGAAGAGGCGCAGGCAGATTTACGGCAGAACAAAAATTTCAACACATACAAAGGCGCAATCTTTGAGAACATTGTCGGCGATATGCTGGTAAAACAGGGATATGAACTCTTTTATTACAAGAATGAAAAATCTACCGTTGAAATGGATTTTTTTATCCGCGATGCCGAATCTCTTGTTCCTGTAGAAGTAAAGGCAACTGACAGCGCTACGGCTTCGCTTAAAAATCTGATAGAAAAAGAAAAATATCCGGATATTCATTACGGAATAAAACTCTGTGCAAAGAACATTGGATTTAATGGTAAATTTTATACATTCCCGTATTTCTGCACATTTTTATTAAAACGATATATGCTGGAAAAAATCGGTTCAAAACAAAAATATTTACAGGAGCGATACTTGACATAGCACTCAATATCCTATATACTCGCCCTGTTATTTCAAGATATGGGCTATTAGCTCAGTAGGTAGAGCAACGCCCTTTTAAGGCGTGGGTCGATGGTTCGAATCCATCATAGCTCAAAAGACTGCAAGGGGGCTTGCAGTCTTTTTTTTTACGCTATTACTTTCGCTATGATAAATCACGAGGAGGACAAAAATTATGATAGCCCCAATAGAAGTAGAAGTTCGCAGCTACGAACTGGACGCATATAATCATGTAAACAATGCCATATATTTAAACTACTTGGAGTACGCCCGTATGGAATACCTACGCCGTATCGGTTTTGATTATGTCGGACTCATCGATGAAGGCTATATGCTTTATGTAACACATATCGACATTCATTACAAATATTCTGCGCGGCTTTACGATAAACTCCGTATTGACGTTACGCCCATCAAACTCGGCAAACTTTCGGGAACTTTCCGGCAGGTAATCACAAATCCGGAGGGTTTTGTCTGTGCTGAAGCCGAAGTTTCGTGGGGCTGTGTAGATAAAACCGGTAAGCCCGCAAAACTACCGGACAAGTATTTTGTTGGCGGCCTTGTCCCAGAGAAAAACTAGTTCATAATTTTTTATTTTATAGAAAATCTCTCGAGCCTCTGTTTTTAGAACTTTTCTTTAGATTTAATTTGCTTTACCACCATTACTCATTGCTTGCTGGACACATATCGGCAAAAGGGCTATACTTTTCATGTGTACGCAATATACACGTGGATCCGCTTATTTTTTACCTTCTAAAAGGCGGACAAGATAGGCGGATGTAATCTTTTGTCATAATAAGGAGAGTTTTGACAAAATGAACGAAAAAAGTACCATCCACACCCACCCAAGACAAGCAAAGAAGGCGCAGCCCGCCGCCAAAAAGACACGAAATCGTTTTTCTTTAAAAAAGAAACTTATTCTTATTTTCGGTCTTTTGATCGCACTTGCTTCATCTATTGAAGGATTTCTTGCCGTACATACAGCGCGTAGAGCGGTTCTCGAAAAAATAGAGACGCATCTTATCGATAAGGCAAATGATACTGCAGAAATTATTAACGGACGGATTACTGCATTTTTACAGTTTATTGAAGGTATTGCCCGTATGCCTCTTTTGAGGGATGCCGATGTCTCTGTAAAAGAAAAAGCAGACTTTTTGACTCGAGAGGTTGCTTTTAACACACGCCTCAAGGAAATGAATTTCAGCGATATAAATGGAAAATGTACCCTTCCTGACGGTTCGCTGGTAACCGTTGACGACCGTGAGTGGTTCCGTGCAGCTTTAAGCGGAAAGAAGTATTTTTCTGCTCCGTATATATCACGCGCGACTGGTGAATTGATCGCTGTCCTCTCTGTTCCTATTTATGATGAAAACAGAGCCGTTGCAGGTGTTCTCTCCGCAGATATTTCAGGTTTGTTGCTTTCCGGTGATATTGCAGACATCGTGATCGGTCAAACCGGCAATTGCTATATCTTAGATGATAAAGGCGTTATTATAGCTGACAAAGATTCTTCTCTGGTA
Source organism: Treponema sp. OMZ 838 (assembly GCF_000775995.1). NCBI lineage: Bacteria > Pseudomonadati > Spirochaetota > Spirochaetia > Treponematales > Treponemataceae > Treponema > Treponema sp. OMZ 838. The sequence goes on from NZ_CP009227.1 coordinate 1,140,011, forward strand.
GAAAATCAAGCTAATATTATTGAACAAGCTAAGACTAATGCCTCACTGGCGTCTACTGCAGCGTTTTTACAGCAAGTACTAACTACGACGACAAGCAGTGTTGACTATTATACCTATGAAGGGGAGAGCTATATTGCCTCATTTGCTAAAATCGCGTCGGTAAATTGGTCCGTAGTTGTACGTGCACCTGTCAAGGAGTTTTTAGGAACGGTCTATGCACTCCAGTTTTCTATGCTCATTATCGGTGTGATTATTTTGCTTTCAGCGATTGTTGTGGTGTATCTGGTTACCCATACAATCGTAAAACCTATTCACACTGCTGTTTCCGCTTTACAGGATATTGCCCAAGGCGAAGGCGACTTAACCGTCCGTTTGCCGCTGATAGGAAATGACGAAATCACGGATATGGCAGCGTATTTTAATGAAACTATTACAAAAATAGGCACATCAATCCGGACAGTCGGAATTAACAGTCAAAAAATGGAAGAAATCGGCGATGAACTTGCATCAAATATGACCGAAACGGCAAGTGCCGTCAACCAAATTAGTGCAAACATCGACAGTGTTAAACAGCAAGCTTTAACTCAGGCTGCCAGCGTTACCGAAACGGCATCAACCATTGAAGAAATTGTCCGAACTATTAAGCAGCTGAACGCCAGTATTGACACGCAGGCTGCAAGTGTCGCACAATCTTCATCTTCTGTAGAAGAGATGGTTGCAAATATCGCCTCTATCGGACAAACACTCGGAAAAACCGATGACGTAGTTAAAAGTCTTACAACAGCGACCGGCGACGGCAAAGCAACACTTGTTACCTCTAACACTGTAACACAGAAGATTGCAGAAGAATCCGGTTCTCTAATGGAAGCCAGCAGTGTTATTCAGCATATTGCTTCGCAAACCAATTTACTTGCAATGAATGCCGCAATAGAAGCAGCTCATGCAGGAGAGGCAGGTAAAGGCTTTGCCGTTGTTGCAGACGAAATCCGCAAACTCGCAGAAGAATCTTCGATGCAAGGGAAAACCATCACCACTACATTGAAAGCGCTCAGCGGTGAAATCGAAACACTCTCCACTTCATCCAAAACAGTAGAAGAAAAATTTAACGCAATTTTCAGCCTTGCCGAGCAGGTAAAAGAAATGAGTGCCAACCTAACCGAAGCGATGCGGGAGCAGGAAAACGGCAGCAGAGAGGTACTCACCGCTATTAAGAGTATTAATACGGTAACAATAGAAGTGCAAGCCGGTTCGGAAGAAATGCTGAAAGGCGGGGAAGGAGTGGCAGAAGAGATGCGTAAGCTCGACAACCTGACCCGCATCATCACCCAAAGTATGAACGAGATGGCCTCAGGCGCAGTACAGATTAACAATGCAGTGCAGGAAGTAAGCGAGATTACGCAGAAAAATAAGCATAGCATTGAGAATCTTGCAAAAGAAGTCTCAAAGTTTAAAGTGTAATATGTAAAACATAAGGTACCGCCACCGGATTGTTTTACTACATCCTGACATAGAGGAGTTTGAAATGTATAGTCGGAAAATTGAGCTTAAAAAGATAAATGCCCTTATATATGCACTGGTCTGTATTATGCTGTCGGGAAATGCCTGTACAGCGCAAGAAGGAAAAAGCGATTCACAGGGTACTGCGGAGATTGCTGATATGAAAGGTGCCGCGCTGGACACCATTATGAACGACAAGGCGGAAAAAGAGCAGTATCTTGTTATCGATGTGCGTGAAAAATACGAGTACGATGCAGGGCACGTTCGCTACGCAATCAACATCAGCCTTAACGATATCGGTAACAGACTGAGTGATATTGCAGACTGCAAGGATAAAAATATTATCGTTATTTGCAGAAGCGGAAGACGGAGCCGGGCAGCTGCAGAAATCTTACAAAAGAACGGATTTAAAAAACTGTTCAATGCGGATGGAGTCGGCAGCTATTCTTATAAATCGCTCACAAAAGTCGCAAATGTACGGGGAAAGCAGATGCAGGAGTTGGTAAATACCGGAAGCTATTCGGTAGTCGATGCCCGGGAACCTGCGGACTATGCCGTTTCGCATTTAAAGGGCGCGATATCGGGCAATGCGAATACCGTCGCTGAATTACTCCCCAAACTGCCTAAAGACAAACCGGTACTGACCTACTGTTATTCCGGCAACCGCTCTTTTGCCCTTGCGGAAAAATTAGCGGCTGCAGGATACACGGTGATAAACAGTTTAGACGGAACAAAAGAATACTCAGCCTTTGAATTGATAAAATAACGCAAAATGCGCCGCGTTTACTTACACTTCACCGGGGGCAAGTTGGGTTAAAATTTCGGTGTGGTCTTCAAAGATGGCAACCGTGTGCTCCATGTGGCAGGAACAGGACTTATCGGCGCTGACAACCGTCCATCCGTCGGCGCGGGTTTTAACATCCGCCGTACCGAGGTTAATCATCGGTTCAATCGCAATCACCATGCCGGGTACCAACCGAGGATTTGGCCCGCCGCGCTCCGGTACGTTCGGAATATTCGGTTCTTCATGTACTTTAAGCCCGACCCCATGGCCGCAGTATTCATATACAACGCCGTATTTATACTGCCGTGCCAAATCGTACACCGCGCGGGATATTGCATTTACACGCTTTCCCGCCTGACAAGCGGCGATACCCGCATAGAGACAATCGGTAGTAACCTTTAAGAGCTGGGCTCGTTCAGGGCTTACCTTCCCGACCGGTACCGTTACGCAGGAATCGCTGATGTATCCGTTGAGGTCAATACCGATATCCAGCGATACGAGGTCTCCTTCCTGTACGATTTTCTTTTTGCTGGGAATGCCGTGAATAACTTCTTCGTTGATGGAGATACAGGCTGCCCCCGGAAAATCTTCTGCATACCATGCGGGAATACCGCCGATGCTCTTAATGTACTCAACACAAAAGTCATCCAGCGCTTTAGTGGTTACGCCCGGCTGTACACGAGGAGTCAGCTCTTTAAAGAGCCGCGCCAATGCCTTACAGGATAGGCGGATACCGTCTATCTGTTCCTTTGTCTTAATCCGTATCATATATTCCTTACCTTTTGCGCAGCCTTATCGTCTTAGGAGGATACACCGGTTATCTTGTGTTAAGGATATCCGGCACACCGTTAACGCCAAAGCTGCTGCTGATAGTTTTTTTTCAACTTCGTTATACCGCGGATACGGGGATTCATACGCACGGACGCCGCCGCGCATCCGTCACCGGTGCTAAAATCACCCATCCGGTAATAAATTTCCGCCATCTTTTTTAATATCTCTGCATTATCCGCTTTACTCAACCCAAAATCCAGCGCGGCTTCGCAGCAATCGAGCAGTAAATCATCGGCAAGAGTATAGATGAGTTTCTCGCGGATAAGCTTGCGGGCTAAGATAAGCACTTCGGGGAAAAAATGGCGGAAATATGCCTGCTTCTGCTCTTCGCGGATAATCCGGTCAAGCAGCAAAAAAGACTCATAATAATGATCGCGGAAATACAATTCCTCTGCAAGAACAAAACCGCAATCCATAAAATCTCCCCTGCTAAAGTAATGGCGGAGCGAAAACGAAGGCTGTACTGACCGGAGCCGTAAAAACTCCTGTACCGCTTCGTCTTCTGCATTATGGAAAAGGTCAAAAAAAATCAGCGTAGCTCTGCTTTCAGGATCCGCCCGTTCTTTTAACCATGTGCGGTAATCAAAACTTTCACCTTTTTTGGCTGTCTTATTATAGAAAAAATCAAACTCCGCCCGACGTTTTACATCAAGCAATGCTTCATAGGCGCGGATAAGCCGCATCAGCGCCTGCTCATTTGCTTTTTTACCGCCGGTATTCCGAATATTATGCGGAATATCGGGATGCAATTCTTTAGCTTTTTTTCTAAATGCCCGTTTGATTTCTGGGGTCGAAGCAGAAGGAGAAATATCTAAAATCTTATAATAATCTTCTATTTCTAGAACTTGATGAGCTGATCGATTTCTGCATCCTTCTTCGCTATCCTGCTGTCCGCTTTCCGCCTTACTACCCAATATTTGCCCCCGCACGGCGAGCATCCGCAGCATTCCGCAATGTATCGAAGTAGTCAATCATAAAACCGCAGCTTTCCAATGCATTCATCACATTCCGGGTAAATTTATCCGAAAACAAGCCGCGGCTTACGGTCAGAACGCAGCCTTTACAGCCTTCTTTTAGGCCGTGTTCTTTTAGGATAGTTACAACAGCAGAATCGGGTTTGGAGGTAAAAAGCGGTTTTTCGGCGCAGAAAACGGCAACATACCCATACATATTAAGCCGATCGGTATCGGTCAGTGCATATCCATCCAAAATATGGAACTCATCGCACCGACTATGAGCTCCCTCTTTTAAGGCTTCCAGAAAAAGCTTGGTTTGAGCTGTTTTCCCTTTATCAAAATATACCAATACTGCTGTCATAAGCGATATAATAAAAAAAATAAATCTCTTGTGCAAGCAACCTTCATTATCCTGCGATTTTTATCTACTTTGCCAGACATGATTGCTTATCGTATATCAGTGTTCTAGTTGCTGCGAAGGTAGGCATCGCGGATTTCACAGAAATAGACGTAGTGAAAATCTTTCTTGGGATAACAGTCGATAATAACCTGCGGATCTAAAAACAAATCCATATCGAATTGACTTCGATAGAGTTTCCGGCATGATATGGTAAGCTTCGCTTCCTCAAATCCGATAACGGTATTGTCATGGAATACCGGCGTAAGCCCTGCACGAGCAGCCTTGTCTTCATCTCTTCCCGAAACAGTGCCGCAAATTTTAAGGGCTTCGCACATTTTTTCATCGGCAGTATCCAAAAAGGACACGCTCAAGTAATCTTCTTCTTCGGCAAATACCGCAGTATGCCGCTGCGGTCTGATAAACAAAGCAACCATCGGCCGGTTCCATAAATGCCCCATCAATGCCCACGATGCGGTCATAGTATTCCACTCGCCGCGCTCCGTTCCATGTCCGGCACTGACCAATACCCCGTGCTCCGCTAACGCAGAAAAAGGTTTAATTACCTTGTCTACTAATTCAGGTGTTACTTGTAAAGATTCAAACATACATTCCTCCCACTCAAAAAGATATACGGTTATTACTCATCGGTGACATCTTCTTTCTGTTCCATTGCTTCCCCTCTTTTAGAAAAGAATGAGACGGTTATATAACCGATAAGAAATACCGTTCCGGAAACAAGCCGCATCGTAAAAGGCTGACAACTGGTACTCGAATAGAGATAAAGTATCGAACCCGCAACCAAGCCGAGAATAAAAGCATACATCGGTGCAGGAAAGCGTTCCAGCAATACGGCAATCAGCCGTGCTCCGACAACGAGCCCTGCACCAACGCCAAGCGCAATAGGTATAAGCAATAGCATATTAAAATCCGCGACCGCTTGCAGCACTGTCGGGTATACGCCGAGAATCAACAACACAAATGAGCCGGAAATACCCGGAATCAGCATCGCAACCGCAGCCAAAGCTCCCATTAGCGCTAATTTAACCGCAAACGGCAGCGAAAAAACAGTAACAACGGCAGCTGCCTGTACACCGCGGCGCTGTAAGAAAAACATTCCCAGCATCAGCGCAAAACCGACCGCTCCGCAGCATAGCGTTCCATACAGCCATCCGGATTTTAGGGAACCATTCTCTGCAACTGCTGCAGCGGGAATGCCGGTACGAACCTTGCGGAACAAAAACGGTATACTTCCCGCCACAATCCCGATAAAAAAGGCACTGGTCTGCGCCGGATACGCGCGGTATAGCAGCGTAATCACCTTTGCAAACAGCACAATCCCCGCACCGATTCCCAAGGCAAGGCAAAGAATATCCTGCCAAGCCTCCTTTATCCGTTTAAAATTAAGCGAACTCAATATAATTAGTTTATCGTAGACATTACAAATTACCGCAATCGTGCCGCCGGAAACTCCGGGCACAACATTGGCAATTCCAATGAATACTCCGATGCAGAAAAGTTTTAGTAGTGAAATCATACCGTATAAACCTTATATTTTTTCATATTGATACCACAGCAGCACATTTCTACTACACTAAGCCGTGCACACACGGTTCCGGCCTTGTTCTTTTGCACAGTACAATGCTTCATCGGAATGCTTGAGTATATCTTGCACATTATCGTTATGGGCGCAGGGAACTAAGCCGATTGAACAGGAAACAGCCAGCTCAGGATGCTCGTTAAATCTGATGGCGTTTACTCCCTCGCAGACATTTCGACAGAGCGTTTCGGCACGTTCAAAATTTCCTCCGACGATAAAACAGAACTCATCGCCGCCGTACCGTATCAGTGTATCCTGATGGTCAAAGGTTTTCTTAAATACATCGGTAATTGCAAGTAAAATGTTGTCGCAGAATACACTTCCGTAGGTCTTATTCAAAGTGCCGAAACGGTCAACATCCACCATTGCAAAACTGGCGCCGGTGGTTTCAGTGTTCCGGCGGATAAGGTTTCCGATATTGTCATCCAGATAACGGCGGTTAAAGAGCCCGGTAAAGGGATCTGTAATAGCGCGCTTTTTGGCTTCGTCACCCCACTGGATAACCTGCGTCAAAAAGCTGTTTGTCCGCAAGAGGCGGGAAACCGTACTCGACAGCATTTGCTGTAAGATGGAAACGGCAATAACAGGATCGTTTACAATAATCTGAGAAAAGTCACGTGCTTTAAGCATAAAGCAGGAGGTGTTTTCCACCGCCGTACAAGAAGCTGAACGGGCTGTTTGCTCCAACAGCGACATTTCACCAAAAAAATCACCGGAACGCAGCCGTCCCAGTTCGATGTTTTCTTCTCCCGATTTTACCGAAATCGATATACATCCCTGCGCTATAATAAAAAGCTCCGAACCGATTTCGCCTTCATATACGAGGGTCTGACCTGCTTCTACCTCACAATAAAAGAGGGAAGAAAGAACAACTGCCATTTGATTGGGGGTTAAGCGTGAAAAAATAGATGTTTTGCGCAAAACTTCAAGCCACCGCTGTTTTACTTCGAGCATTATATATCCTCCGGAAATAAAATCATCGAACCGCCGCGTTGTCTGCCTATGAGCGGTATACCGGAACATCGCGTTACAATATCGGTATAAATTTTACCGTGCTGGGGGAAAAGAACAACACCGAGGCTCATACTTAAAAAGATTTTCTCCCCGTTAAAAATATGAGAAAGATCCAATGTTTCCAGCTCATTTTTAATTTTCTCTGCAAATGCTCGCGCAGAGTCCTTATCGGTATACACATGGGTAAGGACCGCAAATTCATTCCCTTCGTAACGCACTAAAACGGTATTTTCCGAAAAAGCTTTTTTTAGATGGCCGGCAATAAAGATAAGCGCGGTATCACCTGCTTCATGCCCGAAACTGTCGTTGATCTGCTTAAAGTTGTCCGGTTTCATCATAATGAGCGCAAAAGGTTCTTTGCAAAACTCTGCAAAAGATTCTTCTAAATAGGTACGGTTAAAGAGACCTGAAAGCTTATCGCTATAGACCTGATTCCTCAGTTCGCGTACAACCGGCGAATTCTCTTTAATGAGCATATTGGCGGCTCGGGTACGTTGCGAGGTAAAAATCAACAATGATTGAAAGAGATGAGCAAGTATCCGCGGATTATCGTGGAATAAGGCTTCGAGCGGAACCCCATCTTTGGGAAATTCCAAAACACGGGCTTGTTTGTGTGCTATTGCATACGCATCATGCGGTTTACCGGTAAGCAAGGTAATTTCACCGAATAATTCCCCGGCAACAAATTCAGCCAATGCGGTCTTTTTATCGGGAGAAAGCACTTCCGCACTGCCGTTCAGCAACAGATAAACCTTCGATCCGTTCTCTTCGGGGGTGAATATTATGCTGCCGTCCTCAAACTCATTTGCCTGACAATGCATCATAATTTCGTCTAATTCTTCATCAGTCCACCCTGAAAAGAAAGAAGTCTTTTGTAAAAAAGTTTTTGCTTGAAGAGCCAAGTCCGCTGATAATGGTATTTCTTGCATACCCTGTACTATATCACAAAACGAACAGGGAGTCATTAATAAAGTACGCAATTTTTTTATTGTAACTACGTTTTCCAATTTATCGGTATGGATTATAGCCTTATTTTCATACCTGAAGTGTCATGCTCCCCTACTGTACAGATATCAAATATATGTTACAATGCGTTTACAGATATTTCTAAAACCGTGGGAAGTTCTTTGGAGATCTTCTTTTCTTTAACTTATCTTAAACCCTGATAAAAAAGGAGCATTATATCTTTATGGATCACTTTGGAATGTGGGGCATCATACCCCCCGTTTTAACTATCGCGCTTGCTTTCATCACAAAAGACGTTATCGTTTCGCTTTTTTTGGGGATTTTATCCGGTTGTATTATCGTTGCCGGCGGAAATCCTGCTGCGGCGCTTATGAGACTAACGGATCTGCTCGCCGGTTCCTTAGCTGACGGCTGGAATATCCGCATCTTCCTATTTTGCGGATTGCTCGGGGCACTGGTTGGTATGCTATCAAAAACGGGAGCGGCACAGGCATTTGGATTATGGATGTCCAAAAAACTGAAAAACAAAACCGCGTCCCAGTTTGCAACGTTTATATTCGGTCTAATCGTTTTTATAGACGACTATTTTAACTCTTTAACCGTTGGAACTGTTATGCGCCCAATAAATGATCAACATAAGGTACCGCGTGCAAAGCTTGCGTATATTCTGGATTCCACCGCAGCCCCTGTGTGCATTCTGGCGCCTGTCTCAAGCTGGGTCGTTACCGTTATGTCCATCGTGAGAAATTCCGAAGGATTCGGTAAACTCGGCATGAGTGATTTTGAATTTTTTATCCGCGCTATTCCGTACAACCTTTACGCACTGACGACGATTCTGATGATTCTTGTCATCATCTTTTTTAAATCGGATTTCGGTGCAATGAAAAAATCCGAGGACTTAGCAAGAACATCCGGTCTCCTCTGGAACGAAGAACTCTACGGCGTTATCTCCGGTGATATTCCCGAAGAGCAGACGACCCGAGCAAAGCCGATCGATATGCTGCTGCCCATTTTGCTTCTTATTGTTTTCGCCATTGCCTTTTTTCCTGCCGTTTCGTGGATTAACGCTATAGACGGCACGACAATTACCAATATATCACAAGCAGCCGCATCGATGAGTCTCCGCGACGCTTTCATTAATACCGATTCATCCTATGCGCTTTTTTATGCCATTATCTTTACCTTAGCCGTTACATACCTTTACTATCTTGCACGCCGCCTTATGAATCTAAAAGAAGCCAGTGAAGCTGTCCGTGACGGTATAAAATCTATGGTTCCCGCCCTCATTATTTTGACGATGGCGTGGTCAATCGGAACGGTTATACGCTCATCTCCTGCAGACGGCGGTTTAGGACTGGGGCGCTATCTTTCTGAGCTGGTTGTGAACAGTTCCTTCCCGTTGTGGATACTCCCCGCAATCGTTTTTGCGCTATCAGCGGTTATTGCATTTGCAACCGGCACCAGCTGGGGTACGTTCGGTATTATGATTCCGATTATTATGCCGATCGCCGTCGGATTGACGGAAAACGCCGGATTAGCGCAAAACGCTGCGTTTAATGCCGTCTTTATTTGTATTTCGGCAGTTCTCGGCGGAGCCGTCTTCGGTGACCATGCGTCACCAATTTCAGACACAACGATTTTATCTTCTACCGGAGCAGCCTGCCCGCATTTGGAACATGTTGCAACACAAATGCCCTACGCGCTTTTTGTCGCAACGTGTTCGTTAGCAGGTTTTATCACCGGCGGAATCTTTATGAACATTCTTTCCGCATGGCTCGCTGTGTTAGTCGTGTTTACCGGTGGCATGATTCTTCTGCCTAAGATAACGAAGGGGTAAAGTAGCAAGCAATATGCCGGACTAAGCTTGGGGATGGCTATAACTACTTCCCCAAGCTCGCCGATGGAAAAATCAACACACCTCGATGCAACGTGCCGGGGTATGGCTCCCTCCTTACAAATAAAGAAACCGGCAAGCAGGGGCAGCGTCACATTGTTCCTGTGATTATTCAGTCTTCCCTGCACAAAGCCGTTTTAAAATCCGATATCGTAAAGATCAATGTACTGTCACATATCATGCTTTTTACTGTTTATTTGCAATGTACTTATTGGAAGCCTTGTTCCATTTAATGAAGATAGGCCTAATCTGTCTGTCAATGAGTTGTTTCGGCGAATATTATGGTAGAAAGATGTTGTTGTTTTAATCCCCAATAGTTTAGATTGCAAATGGGGCGTTCCCATGATATTATGAGGAAAGGTCGAAAAGGTGTTGAACGGACGCTTCGCGCCCGTTCAACGGGGCGGCGGAATCTCCGCCTGTCGTCCGGCGCACAGCGCCGTCCAACACGCGGATTAAGCTGACGGCGAAGCTCAAAAGTCTAAAGACTTTCTCGCTTCTTGCAGCTTATCCGCCGCCCCGTTAGGTTGATAGCACTGGAGATATAAATATATGAATCTTTTTACATCAGAAATTGAGCAATTAAACTTTGATACAGAGAAAGAGAAAAAATATAATTCATATTTAGGACGTTGTAGTAATAAATGTATAATACAAGATTGCGAAAATAAAGCAATTTATTCACATGTTATTTCTGAAAAGCGGTATTTAATGAATATAAGTAGAGGTGGGCATTTAATTGGTATTGTATCAAAAAGGAAAAAAAATCAAAAATATCTTAGTATCGAATCAATTGGAATTCAAAAGGCTTCTGGGTTTTCAGGTTTTTGCAAAAATCATGATTCTGAATATTACAATATTGATTGCAATGGCTTAAATACTTATTATGATTTATTGTTTCAATTTAAAAGAGTTTTATATAAACACCTTTATTATCATAATTATTATAAGGAATATGAAAATGATTTTGCCACTATCTGGTTGACTAAGTTTGTAAATTTAATTTCAAAAAAATTAAATATTTGCATAAACAAACTTACACATTTATATAAAGAAGAAGCAAGTCGCAAATTTAAAAAATATCATGAAATTGAAAACTATATCAAAGTTGAAATAGAAAATATAAATATGTTAATTGATTCTATTTCGAAATCAAAAAAACTTGATGATGAATCAGTTTTGTCTCATGAGGATATCTGTTTTTATATAATAAGAAAAAGATGGGCGATAAAGCTACCTTGTGCACTTGATGCTGGGTATTACTATTATTTAAATGATGTTTTACTTGCATTTCATTTTTGTATACTTCCTGAAAATGATAGAACAGAAATATTGATGATTTTACCTAAAAATGATCCTGCAGATATTAATAAAAAAATTGTAAAGCAAATGGAAGATGATTTGGGTATATTAAATTTCTGTGAGGCTCTATTAATGAGTTCAGAAAATTGGTATATTTCACCAGAAGTATTTGATACTTTTTCTGATAAAAAAATAAAATTTATGAAGGATGATTTATATTTTATTAACGAAAGAATGTTTTACAATGAATATGATATGTCTATTTTTGATTCAATAAGACATGATATAATTAAACTTTATGATAAGTCAGTTGTTCAAAATGAAAGAAATAAACTAATTAATTTTCCTAAACGAGCTTCTTCTGAAGATCGAATGACTAAATTTAAGGAAAAAATATTTTCTACCTAACACCCGCTTCAACGCTGACATTTGTTTTGTCACGAAAGTTGCTTAAAGTGCCTATACGGCACCGCAACTTTCGCGCCAACTTTGCCGCCGCTTTGCGCGTCAGCAAAGGCACAAATGCAGGTTAAGCGGCAGTTAGACGTATTATATAGTAATACTTAATATGCCTCTTAAATAAAAGTAAAAAGTGTTTTATAATCAGAAAATATGAAATTTAATGAGTTATGTAGTCTTATTAATGACTTAGCAACAACGATGACATTTCAAGAAGCAGGTAATCAACTTGAAAAAGTAATATTTAACTGCTCGAAGAAAGATTTTATGCCGCTTATTACAGAAATCGGAACAATTCCTGAATGTATAGGACACGATTCAACAGAAGAAAAATTGTATTCAAAAGTTTCGGATATAATACTTGCGAAGTGTTTCCATGAGCTTGGACTTAAAGCCATCGTATTACAAGAACGCAGTAATAGCGCCGATATAGAAGCAAAGAGCATCTATCATGATTATTCACTTGTAGGGGACGCAAAATCATTTCGATTGAGCCGAACTGCAAAAAATCAAAAAGACTTTAAAGTTGAATCAATGGATCATTGGCGAGGTGATCACGATTATTCAGTGTTGGTATGTCCGTATTTTCAATATCCTAAGACAGTAAGCCAAATCTATGGACAAGCATTAAATAATAATGTTTCATTATTTTCATGGGAATATTTTTCTATCCTTTTGCAAAATAATATGAAAGAAACAGAAAAAATCAATCTTTCTATTTTATGGAATCAAAGCTCAGTCATAAGCGGAGATACATCTGTTGCCGATAAAAATAATTGTTTTTTTATTCCGCAAAATAAAAACATTTGTAATTTTATGCATATTTCAGACGATACTTTTGAAGCTCATTTATCTTTATTTAAACAATCAATGATAGAACGTGGTGAAGCTGAAATAGATTTCTGGAAACGGAAAATTGAAGAGATACAAACATACTCCAGAGAAAAAGCAATAAATGAGTTGATTGTGTCCTTAAAGCTCAATGAAAAAATTGCAGCTATTACAAAGTTTACAGATTCCTTGAGGAAAGATTATGGATATAAATAAGATTTATAAAGGAGATTCAATCCAGCTCATAAAAAATATTCCTGATAATTCGATACACTTGATTTTAAGTGATATTCCATACGGTATTAGTTTTGATGATTGGGATGTACTTCATAATAATACAAATAGTGCTTTGCTCGGGTGCAGCCCTGCACAAGAAAAATGTGGTGCTGTTTTTAAGAAAAGAGGTAAGCCTTTAAACGGCTGGTCCGAAGAAGATAGGCAAATAGGTAAACAATACTATGAATGGGTTTTAGAATGGGCTGGAGAATGGCTGAGAGTTTTAAAACCTGGAGCAAGTACCTTTGTCTTTGCCGGCAGGAGATTAAGCCCACGTTGTATATGTGCTTTTGAAGATTCAGGATTTACGTTTAAAGATATGATAGCCTGGAATAAGGGGAAAGCTGCTCATCGTGCTCAACGCTTAAGTGTTGTATATGAGCGGCGTGCAGATATGTTTTCTGCTGAAAAGTGGGCTGGGTGGAAACTTGGAAATTTGCGCCCTGTTTTTGAACCTATTTTATGGTTTCAAAAACCTTATAAGGTTGGAGGAACACTTGCAGATAATATGCTGGACTATGAGGTTGGTGCATATAATGAGCATATTTTTAAAAACTATGGATTAGAACCGAATAACAATATTTTCATGGAGTCAACTATTTCGGACACAGGGTTGCACCCAACACAAAAGCCGTTAAATCTCATGAAACTCCTTATAGAACTCACAACAAGTGAAAATCACATCGTTCTTGATCCCTTTTGCGGCAGCGGTACAACCTTAGTGGCTGCAACTCTATTAAACCGCCTCTATATCGGTATGGAGCAAGATGAAACATTTTATAATACCTCAATTAAACGGCTTGAGGAAGTTGCAAAAGAACGGCAAATGACATTATTTACTTAAAAACGTCTAACACCCGCTTAAGCAGTACATAGTAAAAAGGTGATATTTATGTCAGAATTGGATAAGCAAATAAAAGCCATTGAAGATAATATCGAGACCATTAAATCTAGCTCTTTACCTAATGGAACTAAGAGTGATATTCTTGATACATTAACAAAACTACAAATAGAAATAAAAGAGATTGAACCTTTATATGATAATATCGATTCTTTAAAGAAACTTCTCATTGAACCAACGAATAAACAGATTGCTGAATCATATAGACATTTTGACGCAAATAGTAAAAAATCAGAAAGAAAAAATAATATTTTTTTTATTATCAGCTTTATCTTTGGATTATTAGGAATTGCATTAACTATATTGCCTATAATTCAAACTGGATTGCAACAAACCATAACATATTCGTATAATGATTTGGATCAAATATTTTATGATTTTGATTGGATCAGAAATATTAAATACAACTATCAAAAATCACTATCAGTAAAATCTATAGGTTTTGAACTAACTTCACAAAAACTCGATCAGCTATTGAAACTTGAAATAATAATTTCCAATGATTATTTAAGTGCTATCAAAGATGTTTCAAAGGAAGATCAATTAATAATTACAAAACAAATTGAAACGCTTCTTTCATCGTATTTTGGAGAAAGTGTAGAGATAACACTAATTAAATATGACAATTCTTATAATGGATATGAGTTCTTATTTTCTGTTTATAAGAAGTATCTTGACATTATTGAAATAAATCAAAAGAAAAATGATATATGTGCAATTGTAATAAGAGGTAATATTGATTCTTTTCATAAAGTATCATATAAAAATATTAATTTTGGAAAACAAAAAGAAAAATTTATTTCAGATGTTTGTGCCTTTGTTTATTTACTTACTGGTACTAAATATTGTATACATTTAGAAAGTACGATTGCTCCGAAATATATTCGTGGCTTCTATGACGTGTATAGTCAAGCTATAATACTAGTTGAAATAAAATAAAAAACGCCTAACACCTGCTTCAACCTGACATTGCCTTTACGGCAATGCAGGTTAAGCGTTAGTTAGATGGATGCCTTACGGCGCTAAGGAAAAAGATGATAAAGAGTATGATTGAAGAATCAAAAGATGCAGATAAGATTGCTAAACTTAATGAATCTGTTCAGAATCTGCATTATGAGAGATATCCAGAATATTTCAAGCCATATTCATATGACTCTGTTTTACAGTATGTGAAGGAACAATTGTCAAAAGATAATTATCATGCATATATTATTGGCGATCAGAATAATGAGTATGGATATGTTTTATTCTTTGAACAAAATTACATGGAGAATCCATTTAGGAAAGCTTATAAAGGTATTCAAATTGAACACATATGTATTAAAAAAGAATACAGAAATCTAGGTTATGGGAATAAGTTAATGAATTCACTACAAGAATATGCGAATAAAATAGGGGCAACGCAAATAGAGTTATCATATTGGGAATTAAATACAGAAGCAGAACGATTCTATAAAAATGCCGGCTATAAACGAAACATCAGTTTTGTTGTAAAGAAATTATAGTAGGTTGGTTTTTCTGGTAGAAGAGGAATAATATATTGGTAATTATGTTATTAATTTTAATTGTTACATTTTGCTGTGCAATTATCTCATATATTAAGATTAAAAATGATACTGAGAATCATAATATAAGAATAATTAATAAAATATTATTCATAATTTCAGGAAATATATTTATGTTTATTATAGCAATGGTTATTTCTTGTATATTATGGGAAATGTATATTCATATACAAACTATTACTGAATTGGATTCAAATGCTTCACTTTATTTATTTATAGTTACACTTTGTATTCTATTGATTCGAGGAAGAAATTTACCTGGGTATTATTTTAAACGATTTCTGATGAATATATTTACAAAAGAAGAGTCAGAAATAATTACAAGCTGCGCAACTTCAATTTTTTGTTCTACTATAAAATTATTGATCTATCTAGTAGGATTTATATCTGCTCTAATCCTAAATACTATAACATTAAAAAAAGGCATTATAATTTCAGAAGAGATTAAGGATATAGCTGATATTATCAATTATGCAATAATAACTATTATCGCTTTCGATACATCAATTGAAACAATAATTTGTCAAAAAGGGAAAATAATAAAAGAATGGAAAAAGGAAATCTAACACCCGCTTCAACCTGACATTGACTTTACGGCAATGCAGGTTAAGCGAATGTTAGACGCACAATCTTTTGAGGTGATAGGGAAAGAAAAATGAAAAAATATGTATTAGTTATTTTTAGTATTATTTTACCTCTAAATTTATTTGCACAGAAAAATCAATATGGCTCTTTAGAATATGAGTATTGTTTTAAATTAAATACATTTATAGAATCTATAGAAAAAGAATTTCACTATGAATTTCCTGAGTTTATTAATTTAGATAAAGTAAGAAGATATACTTATGACATTTCAAAATTTACGAAAGAAGAGAGGGATTTTTATACAAATTATGTTGGTTCTTATTTACCAGAAATTGTTTTAACAAAAGAATATCTATCATCTCATTTATCAGAATTTAGCATAACACATATAGAAAATGATATTATTTTTTGGGGATTTACAAAATTAAAAAATGGGATAACTTATGAAATTAACGATAAACAATTTTATGAATATGAAACTTTTTCAACTATGCCAATACATAATATTTCAGAATATCAATCTCCTTACACATATGATAAAGGAAAATACGTAAAATTAAAAGATTTTGATATTATAAAAGCAATAATAGAACAAAAAAAACAGAAAATGAATAGACAACATTTAAATAATATAGAAGAAGAAAAAATACGGAAAATTCTAATCGGATTCTATAGATTACTTGGACAAAAAAAATTCGATGAAATAATTGATACATATTTTGATTCAGGTATTGATAGAAAAGAGTATATCAATATATTGTTTTGGGATTATACAGTGCTAAGCTATCAAACAGCTCCTTTTGATATCTATATTAATACATTTTTTAATGATGGTATTGATAAATACGATGAAAATACTATTTTTGTTGAATTAAAATATTCACACCCAATTAACTATGTAAGTTTTGCAATAAAGAGAATAAATGGGAAATATAAAATAGTACAATATATTAGTAGATATGATGAAGAGTGATGAAAAATACCTTATGTAGACGTATAACATGCTTTTCAAAGCCGACAAAACCTACGGTTTTGCGGTTTAAAAGTCATGTTATATGGACTGCATTATCTCAAGATGCTTTTTTAGCATGGTTTTTTAAATGGGCCGAAAAGAAAAATGAGAAAGAAGATAAAATATTAAACAGTTGCGCGAAAGAATGCTTAAAAAAATTTTTAGGCAGTATTTGTCCATCAGAAATAAATTCTATAAAAATATACAGGCAATCGGAAAATATTGATTTATGGATAACAGTTAATGATACATTTCATTTAATTATTGAAGATAAGACAGGAACTTCTGAACATCATAATCAATTAATCAGATACAAAGAAATTGCTAGAGAATGGTATGAAAGTGAGCACGGAATTGATTTTGATAATCATTTTTCATTCGTTTATTATAAATCTGGTGATATTACACCCAATGAAAGGGATAGAGTTTCTAAAGCTCAATATACAATCATAAATAGAATCGCACTTTTAAATGTTTTTGATAAATACGAAATTTCAAATCAAATTTTTTTTGGATTACAAAGCGAAAATACAAAAGAAGCAAAATTTGCAGGATTCTGTATTTAATATTCCTTTTAAAGATATTCTTAAAAAGAAGAACAAAAGTGAATATGTAAAAGGATTTTATAATATATTAGTTCCAGAATTAGATAGTGCATATTGGAGACTAGTGAATAGTCCAAGTAAACAATATTATGGAATGTGGTGGTACTGGTGCGAATGGACTTACGGCACTTTATATTTACAGTTTGATGAATTTGATTTACAAATTCGATTGTGTGATATAAAAAAGACAAAAAATCGAAGTTTTGCAAGAAATGAGGCCTATACTCAGATAATAAATGTTGTTAAAAAAAGTGATTATAAAGGATTCATTAAGAAACCAAAACGATTTGGAACAGGAGCTTCAATGGCAATTGTAAAAATTGATCAATCTCTTTGGATGAAAACGGTTATCTTGATATGAAAAGAATTCTTGAAAAACTACATAAATTAGAACTTTTTTTGTGGAAAACGGTTTTAGGAAATTAAAACAAAAACAACACATAACACCGTTTTCAAAGCCGACAAACGGGACTGATCCCGTTTGCGGTTTAAAACAATGTTATGCTGACACCCGCACTGGGATACCTAGTAAGAAAAAGAGGAAAAAAATGTTAATTGGAAGAATTTTGTTTGCACTTGCTGCTATTTTTGTAATTCTATTTTTTGTATTCATTATAGTCGCAATTGTAAGACTTATAAAAAAGAAAACGGTAAAAATCTATTTTTTATTATCCATAGTAAGCTTATTAGCTTGTATCGTATCCATTTATTTAGGAATTACACTTCTAGAACAAGCGTATCAGGATGACTGTGATGTAGTAAGGCTTCAACATCTAAGTTATTATGGAAATTTAATTGAAGAATATAAATTAAAAGTCGGAAAATATCCATTTGAAGGTGAAAATCAACAAGTTTATGTATTTATATACAATAATGAGCAAAAAGAATATTGCGATGATACAAATCCATATTCTCACATACAAAAAACTTCTAAAGAATTCTTTTCACAATTGGAAAAAGGATTAGGTCGTCAAATTGATCAATTATTTGATCCTCAATATGTTCCAAGTGGAAGACCTGTTTTTTATATCTACATGATTGATGGAAATCAATATTTCTTTACAGTTCACCTTTCTAAAAAATATCCATTTTCAAAAAAAGTAGCTTCAAAATATTATAAAGCAGAAATTTCAAATATTTCCGATGAAGAATATCAGTTTTATAAAATAGAAGAGTTAGAAAAAAATGAAGATTTTAAAAAAGCTACAAATAAGAATTTCGGCGGATATTTTGAATTAAGAAAAAATCAACATATACGAGAGTATGAATAAATAGCATAACAAAGGTTCGTAGCCGACAGCGGGTCGAGCCCGCTACGGTACAACCCATTGTTGAACGGACGCGTAGCGTCCGTTCAACGGGCGGCGGAACCTCCGCCTGTCATCCGGCGCACAGCGCTGTCCAGCATGCGGATTAAGCTGACGGCGAAGCTCAAAAGCTTACAGCTTTCTCGCTTCTTGCAGCTTATCCGCCGCCCCGTTATACGGATTGCCCTGTGGGCAACTTTTTCCTTTTACCATTTGATTATATTAAAAAATAATGCTATAATAATACTGAAGTATGCATAGATATGGAGATTTTTATGGCAAATGCAACATTAGTACAGTTAAAAGTCGATTCCGAAATTAAAGAAGATGTTTCAAGAATATATGAAAATTTAGGGTTGGATTTACCGACTGCAATAAGAATTTTTTTCAAGAAAAGTATTGCTGTGGGAGGATTACCGTTTGAATTGCGAGAAGAAAATATCAGATGGAAAATATATGATCAAGTTCGAAAAAGTATTCAAGACAATAATGTTCCGGAAATGTCGCTTGAAGAAATAAATGCAGAAATTGCTGAAACGAGAAAACAGGTATTCGGTAAATGAAAAAATATGTTGTTATTGATACAAATGTTTTGGTTTCTGCATTGATAACACGAAATGAAAATGCTCCAACTGTAAAAATATTAAAATATCTTTCTCAAAATAAAATAGTACCGGTATACTCTTCGGAGATAGTAAAAGAATACTATGAAGTTTTAAGAAGAGAAAAATTTAAATTATCTGAGGAAATTGTATCAGCTTTAATAAAAGATATAGTCAATAATGGATTAGAAGTAAGAAATATTGTTGAAGTCAAGGAAGAAATGCCGGATCCGAAAGATGTAATATTTTATGCAGTTACATTGACAACAAGAGATAAAGATACATTTTTGGTTACAGGGAATGGAAAACATTTTCCTGAAAAATATTTTATAGTAACACCGGCTAAATTAATGGATATACTTGAAAAAAATTAAAGTAACGTCTAACACCCGCTTCAACGCTGACAAACAGGTCAAGCCACAAATGCAGATCAAGCCACAAATGCAGGTCAAGCGAATGTTATACGGACTCCCACTAGGGCGCTATAATGGGATAATAAATGAGAAAAATTACGATTATATTTATATTATTTTGTATAGTATTTGTTTCATGTTCACAAAAGCAAATTCCATTTAACAAAAAACAATGGATGAGAGAAAAAAATCGATTTTATATGACCGATTCGCTTATTAAAAAATTAAATGAAGATAAACCGAAAAGAGCTGAAATATTTGATTTGCTTGGAACACCAGAACTTGAAGGACGAATTAAAGATACAGAAGTCTCTTATTGGTTAAAATCTGATGGTTTTCTTGCTATGTGGGAATTATATATTTATTTTGATGATAATGGAATTTTTGAATCCGCTGTGGTTGCATATGCCGACTAAAAAACAAAGAAGTATCTTTTCAGTAAGTCAAGATTGCTGAAAAAATAAATTGAACTTTAAGATTCAGCTTAAAAAGCTTTCTTACATCACATACTCACCGCTTTTATGAAATATTTTGTGTTGACAAATACATAAAATAGTATGTATAATATAGATGTATATGACATTTGAATGAGATGAAAATAAAAACGCTGAAAACATACGGAAGCATAAGGTTTCTTTTGAAAAAGCGCAGGATGCTTTTTTTGATACAAACCGTATGATTTTAGAAGATGTAAATCATTCTGTTTCAGAAAAACGTTATTTTTGTATTGGAAAAACAGACGAAGGAATTTCGACAGTGCGTTTTACAATGCGCGGTCAGAATATTAGGATTTTCGGTGCAGGATATTGGCGCCAAGGAAAGAAACTCTATGAAAAGCATTTACAGTAATCCCGAAAAAGCAGTAATGGAAGCATTGGATTCTGCTGTATTAGTGACGGATTTTCTTCCTTCACCAGCAGAGCTTATAAAAAAACAACAAAAGAAAAAATAACAATCTCAATAGATTCTGATTGTATTAATTTTTTCAAAGCAGAAGCAAAGAAAAATAATACAAAATATCAGACTATGATGAATGAAGTACTTTCTCAGTATGCAAAGCATTATGCGGTAAATTGAATTGTAGGATAGAAGAATCGTCTAACACCCGCTTCAACCTGACATTGCGTATAAGCCGCAAATGCAGGTCAAGCGAATGTTGGATGGACGCTGCGCGTCCCTTCGCCGCCCCGTTATGTTGATAAGATTCAAAACAATCAAGGAATACGCAAGTGAGTAAGATTAGGATAGCTTTATTACAATTAATGCCCGGAAAATCCCTTGTCGAAAATATGCATATCGGCATAGAAGCTTGTCGTACAGCAAAAAACATTGGGGCAGATATAGCGTTATTTCCTGAAATGTGGAGTATTGGTTACGAAATACCTGAATCTGTAAATGAATTAAAAAGTAAAGCAATTAATAAAAATGATACGTTTATACGTTTATTCTCGGATTTAGCGAAAGAATTACAAATGGCTATCGGTATAACATTTCTTGAAAAGTATGAACCATTACCAAGAAACAGTATATGTCTGTTTGATAGATTTGGCAAAGAACTATATACCTATGCAAAAGTACATACATGTTCTTTTGGAAATGAAAAAGTTTTAATGCCTGGTAATGATTTTTATGTATCTGTATTAGATACAGATCATGGTTGTATAAAAATAGGTTCAATGATTTGTTATGATAGAGAATTTCCTGAGAGTGCACGAATACTCATGCTCAAAGGTGCAGAAATAATACTTGTACCGAATGCATGTCCAATGGAAATTAATAGAATTTCACAATTAAGAGCAAGAGCATTTGAAAATATGGTTGGCATTGCAACTGTTAATTATCCAAAAGGAAAACCTGATTGTAATGGTCATTCTACAGCATTTGACGGCATTGCCTATAACATTGATGAACCATATTCGCGAGATACATTAATAATAGAAGCCGGAGAGGAAGAAGGAATATATATGGCAACTTTTGATATAAAAGAATTAAGAAAGTATAGAAATAGAGAAGTTCATGGCAACGCATACCGGCAGCCGGCAAAATATAAGATTTTATTATCGGAAGAAAAGCACGATCCATTTATCCGTAATGATTATAGAAAATCAACAACCTAACACCTGCTTCAACGCTGACAAGCGGGATAAGCCCGTTTCCCAGCTTAACTGCCTGTTACCCGGATACCCCTCTGGAATGTTTGGAGAATAAAAAATGGTTTTTGATGGTTTTTTACTAATATCATTTTATTTTTTCGTATTCATTCTTCCTGGAGCCGGAATAATTTTTGGTATTATAGAACTTAAAAATAAAATCTCAAATAAGAACGCTGTTTCTAAAAAGAAAAATAATAGATTTGGTATTTATGGTATTGTTTCAATTCTTTTTATAATTTTTCTTCTTTCTTTTCCTATCCATACAGTTCTTTCTTTAAAATATTCAAAACCTGAATCTTTATTAAACTATTTTGAAAAGAACTTTGATTATTTTGAAAAATACAGTTTTGGTTATATGCCATATACCGCAGGAATATCATGGTGCCGTCTTGGAAAAGAAAGAACTCCAAATGAAAAATATGATGGATACATGAAAATTGAATTGGAATATAGAGTAGGAACATTATTTAATACATATCCGGATAAAAAACATTAATTTTATACATGATAAAAGAATGGTTTTCCCTAAAACAAAAAACTATTATTATTATTTCATAAATCGTTTAGATGAATTTGAGAATCCTGAAAATAAAAATCCAGATTTTATATTACATTGGAAATACTCATTTAATTTTACAGTAGCTTTATTTGATTTAGATAGTAATGTTTTATATATCTATGAATTAGATACATAAATAATCACATAATATCGTTTTCGAAGCCGATATTTTTACGTATGCAAAAATGCAGGTTAAGCAAATGTTATAGCGACGGGGTATAATAAAAACGTAGCTTGGAAAAAATGGAAAGAATATGACTTTACTTATCTCAAATCAGATTATAGAACTGGAACAGACAAATGAATAAATTAACACAAAATAAAGTTAGTATTATTAGCATTTATTTCTTTATTTTCTTATTCTTATTTGTATTATCATTATGTATTTACAAAATATCTGATGGATCAATTACATACATCGAAATGTTACAAGAGGACTATTTAATAATTTTACTTGGTGTTCCATTATTTATTCTTTCAAAGCATAGTTTACTTGATAATTTTATGAGTGTTATTATCATTTTAGGGACAATAATTCCAATAGGGTTTTCAGTTAAGAAAAAGAAGCTCCTGCCATTTATTATCATTAATATATTATCAGTAGCGTTATGGTTCTTTATCGGAATGATTGCGTTTGGTATTAGAAAAGGAGAAAGATAAAACTTCTAACACTTGCTTCAATACTGACATTTCAGACAAGCCGCAATTTATGGATAAAGATATTTATGTAAGTTTACTGCTTTTATTCCAGCAAAAACCATAAATACAGATTTACTGCCGCTACCTCTTCCCTTCTGCCGTAATATGCAGCGTTTTCTCTATCTTTAAGAGGAACGGTATCGCTTCCGTTTTACCGGCAGCATCTTTGGAATTATCTACGGGCACCTTTATTTCAAACGGATTATCATTTGACCACACCACAACCGAAAGTGTAAGGGCAGCATCTTTTTTACCTGAAAAATGAATAACAACCGGAAAATTCGGGCGAGGAGAAGATACAAACGTTGCCGTATCGCCGGAAGCATTTTGTTCAAATCGAACATCGGATTCAAAAATTGCAATATCATTCACTGCGCTCAAGGTTACGGCAAATGCTTCAATTTTTAACGGCGAATCAATGGTAATAGCCCCGATGCTGCGCTCAAAGTAATTTTCAAATGAGGTACGAACAGTTAAAAAACTATCCGCAGTTTCCGCTGTACCCTGTGTATTGCCACGGGTATAATCCGTTATGCTTTCTTCCGCCGGAGAATCGATATATTTTTTTACAACACTGCTTTCATCACCGTTAAGATGTTGAATCAACATCCAGCGATTATGAACGGTATTCCTTGTTGCCGGCATAATAAATACCCAAAGCACTAACACAAGAAACAGCCCGCCCATAACCTTACATTGAATCGGTATCCTAAAAAACGGTTTAGTAATTTTTCTTTTCTTATCAATACTGAGACCAAGCCTGATTAAAAACAGATCAAACGGAACAAAAATACATGCTGATGCAAGGTTGATAAAAAATATGATATGAAACATATATTCGCGATAAAGAATAATATGCGTTACAAACGGCATAAGCGGTAAAAAAAGACATACGATAAATATAATTTGCAGTACAATATTTTTAAAATGATAGGCAGCTAACGATACAAAATAAATGGCCATAAAGATGATTGAAAACGAAAGGTTAAAAAATGAAAAAATAAAAATATTTAATAAACAAACCGCGTGCGCAATAAATCCGTAAATAAAACGATTTGCCGGAAGTGGAATAAATTTATTAAATGCGGTAACGGTAAACATAAAAAACAATGCAAACACATATTTAATCAATAGCGCTGTCAACGGGAATGAATTCAGCTCACTTATAGACGAAAAACGCAGGTAAAAAAGTGCTTCCGTTATCTTGGAACCTAAGAAAAAACTAAGCCAATTGATCAAGAAAAAATAGAGCGGCATCCACCACAATTTAAATAAATCTTTTACATGTTGATCCCGTTTTTTCCCGAATAAAAAACTAAAAAATACCAACCATAGCAAGAATATAATTGACGATACGATAAGCGTTATAACTATATGCTGCTCATTAATGACAACAAGCTTTTTATGCAGCTTAAAAACAAAATAATGAGTATCCCATTCATTACTCATACTCTGAATAATTGCAGGCGCAACCGAAGAGAAAAAATCCGATAAATCCGCACCGGTTTCTATTTTTATCGCTGGAATATTCGCCTCATTATAGAGCCGTAAAGCAGGGTCATCAGGCAGCCAACCGAGACGGTGAAACACAACCGCATTAGTATAAAAGTCAATAGGAATATTTTTTTGTTTCAAAGAGGCGTATACCGTCTTTAGGAACCATGCAGGAGTTGTACCTTTCGATGTTCCCGTAACAATCCGCGCGCCATCGGATTTATCGGGGGCAACAAGACATACAGCGGCATTCGGATATGTGATCAAAGTCTGAATTAACGCCTTAGTCCCCTCGTACCGCTTTACGGGAATGTCAACCGGTAATTCTGAAATATCATTTTTCGTAATAGTAACAATGATATGAGTATCCGGCGCTTCAGCGGATAATTTTTGTGCATATTTTTGCAGTTGCAGGGTTATAGCAGTAGCTTGATTATCACTACCTGCCGATGCGGTAAAGACAATAACCTTATCCGTTTTAGGCCCGAATTCATAAAAAATATTTTCTGCAATCAGTCCTTGAACCGGTAAAAGAAGAAAAAAGAATATCCAACACAAACGTACTGCCGGTAACAATACTTTCTGAAATAAATAGTTATACACGCAGCTCATAAACTGTCATAATCCTGTACCTTACCGGTTGAAAACCATATTTCGATACGCTTATAGGAACGATTTATTCTTCGGACAATGGACGCAGCTTGTTGCCGTGCAGATTCCTCGGCAATGACATCGGGATGGTATTTTTTCAATAAGTGTTTCCATGCTTTTTTGCAATAATCAAGCGGAACACCCGGAAGCACTTGCAAAACGGCAAAATCTTCCGTTAAAGCATCGGGAACGGGAACACGTATCGGTTCAACCTTTTGTTCAGGTTCTTTGTATGTTCTTTTTTTAGGAACACGCCGCTCGATTTTATTTCCGGCGCTTCGGTATCTACCCTGCCGGCCTTCTACCGCTTGTTCAAAGGGATCTTCATCCGTGCCGAGCCGATCACGCAGCAAACTGCCGAGGGTTTCGTAATAATCCGACATTATCGCATTTTCCTCTCTATAATATCATCAAACACGGCGCCGGAACCTCCGGTAACATCTTTCTGCAAAATCGACCCGATAAAATAACGCAAATACTCAGGAGACTCTCCGGCGGTTAAATTCTTTTCAGTTCGTAAAACGGCAATATCCCTGTTTTTCAGGACGGCACCTTTCTGTAAATCTTTTATATAATGCAGCGAACGATTCGTTTTGCCGTAATTCTCTTTTTCCGCAGCAGCAAGTTTTTTTTCACCGTCGCCGATAATACGCCGCAAAAAATCCTTGGAATAGCCGTGAGCCTGCGCTGCGTTAAAAATATCTTCATCGGACTTACCGGTTAATTCCCTTACTATTTTTGACATTTGCAAAAACTGTACGGGTTCCAACGCAACAGGATCATCAAGACCGACATCGCTGCGGGAAAGACAAATATGCTTTTCAAGAATACAGGCACCGCTCAATAACCCCGCTATCGGAACTGCAGCAGGATCAAGAGAATGATCGCTGATACCGACAGGACTATTGAACAACATCGATAAGGATTGCAGCACAGCCGTATTATAATCCGTTTCCGGCGCAGGATACGCCGTTACGCAATGGAGCAACGCCCGCATATTGGCAGGCAAGCCGTTGCTTTCCAAACAGCTTATGGCACGTTCAATATCGCCAAGCCGAGAAACACCGGTCGAAAGAATAACCGGCAGTCCGAATGAAGCAACGCGTTCAAGCAGCGGAAAATGATTGAGTTCCGGCGACGCAATTTTTATAAAAGCCGGATTAAGCTGCCGCAATTCATCGGCGGAACGAAGCCCGAATGCCGAAGCTGAAAAAAGCATTCCAAGCTTATGTGTGTACTGTGCCAATTCACCGTAAAAATCAATACTGCACTCCAGCCCTCTAAAGCGTTCATAGAGGGGAATCCTTCCGGTCGGTAAATTCACAAAACCGGTATCGGGATGCAAAATTTCATCCGCATATACAATCTGAAATTTAACCGCATCTGCTCCGCTTTCTTTAGCAGCCGCTACCAATTCTTTCGCCTTCTGCAAGCTGCCGTTATGCCCCGTCCCAATCTCCGCAATAATCAACACATGCTCTTGCGATGAAAATATGTTTTTTCCTACCGTAAACGCTTTTATCATACTGAGCTTAGTATAGTAAAAACCGCCAATCCTGTATATCTCAAAAAATTTTCAGTAGCAGAGCTTTTCAGTCAAGCTATTTCAATCGTCAATTCCTTATTTTCTCCACTGTTCATAACCTCTGCATAATCGATGTAAAACTTGTTTATAAGACTCATTCTACTGTGTATATCTTTTTCAGCTGTGCATAATGATACAAATTGTGAACAATTCAAACATCATTATTCAAACGCTAACTAACGGCTAAACAATGCTTTAACCTAAATATCAAGAAATTCACAGTGCCTACTATTACTATTACTAAATTTATATTATAATAAAGATAACCTCTTTTTAGGAGAAATCATGAAATTTACATTTACTAAAGAAGTTTTACTAAAAGAAATGGCTATTGCTCAAGAAATCATTTCAAACAAAACAGCAATATCCATACTATCAAATGCCCTGCTCATAGCAAAAGAAGGCAGCTTGACAATCCGTGCAACCGATATAAAAGTAGCCTTTGAAACAAAAATCCCCGTCGATGTTGCCGAAGAAGGTGCAACAACCGTATTCTGCGATAAATTCACCAGTATTATCGCTTCAATGCCTTCCGGCGAAATAGAAGCGGAACAAAAAGATCAAAAACTCATTATCCGTTCTATCAGCAAAAAAGCAAAATTCTCTCTTAAAAC
This sequence comes from Treponema sp. OMZ 838, assembly GCF_000775995.1. NCBI lineage: Bacteria > Pseudomonadati > Spirochaetota > Spirochaetia > Treponematales > Treponemataceae > Treponema > Treponema sp. OMZ 838. The sequence goes on from NZ_CP009227.1 coordinate 1,167,563, forward strand.
CATATCAGATAACGACTTTCCTCCTTTTACCGATTCTTCAAATACTCAATTCTTTGAAGTTCCTGCAAAAGAATTTAAAGAAATGATAACTCAAACGATTTTCGCTGTTTCCGATGATGAAACACGTTACTTTATGAACGGCGTCTACATGGAAAAGAAAGAAAACAATCTGATTTTTGCAGCTACCGATGGCAGAAGATTAGCATTTATTCAACATGATTTTGGGATTGCTTTACCTGATTTTAAAGGGAGTATCATTCCTCCTAAAATTCTTTCTATTGTGCAACGTCGATCTTCGGAAGAAGGTATGATTTCTATCGGAATAAGCGAAAAAAACATATTCTTCCGCTTCAATGCTTATAACTTTTCTTCGGTTTTAATAGACGGTCAATTCCCGAACTATGAACGAGTTATTCCCGAATCTCAAGAACATCACTTTGAAGCTCAATGTGATGATTTCTTACAGGCTTTAAAAAGAGTTGCCTTACTTGTAGAACAAAAATCCAAACGGATATTCTTAAAAATTTCTGCCGGTACGCTCTCCATCACGTCAAATGAAAATGAACTTGGAACAGCAAACGAAGAAATTCCTTGTAAATACGAGGGTGAAGAAATAACCATCGCCTTAAACTATATGTATCTTGAAGAACCGCTCAAGGTACTTGGTTCGGAAAATATCCGCATAGAATTTACCGATCCGATGCGGGCTATCACATTACGGCCGGAAACAGATACTCATTTCTTCCATATTATTATGCCGATGCAAATGGAGTAGTATTTGTGCCGTTTTTGTCGATCTCTCCTTACAACTTCAGGAACCTTGAGGATAAGGCAATTGACCTCTCCGCTCCTGAAGTTTTTTTAGTCGGTCAAAATGGGCAAGGTAAAACAAACCTACTGGAAGCGTTATACCTTGCCGCTTATGGAAATTCCTTTAGAACCAGAAACGAAGCGGAAATATATAAAAAAAATACGAATGAATATAGTATCCGTGTCTTATTTAAAGAAAATGAAGAGCGGAGTCATAGAATATCAATTATTTCAAAAGATAAAAAAAAATCATAGAAAAAAACTTAAAGAAAATACACGACAGAAAAGATTTTATCTCCACTATTCCTTGCATTCTTTTTTGCCATGATGATTTGGATTTTGCGACAGGAGCGCCGGAACGCCGTCGTTTTTTTATCGATCAATCTCTTTCTCTCTATGATCCGTCATATATCGATATTCTACGTAACTTTACAAAATTACTAAAATCACGCAATCTCGTATTAAAAGAAAAAAAGAGCGAAATACTGGATGTTATTGACGCGCAGCTCATTCCTATAGGCATACAAATTATAGAAAAGCGTCGTGCACTTATTGAATCGTTCAATAATATATTCTCTTCGTTATATGAAAATATCGGTGGGATAGATTCCGTGATGATCGATTACAGCCCTTCATGGAAATCAACGAATTTTGATGAAGTGTTAATATCATTAATAGAAAAACGCCAGCTTGATTTTACAATGAATACCAGTATGTCGGGGCCTCATCGCGATAAGATACGCTTTATCCGCAATAAAAAGCCTTTTGTACAAACCGCTTCGATGGGGCAGCAACGCTTACTTTCGCTTGTCTTGAGAGCTGCTCAGGCATTTTTTTATACGGAAAAGACGAACCGATTACCCGTATTGCTGATGGATGATGTTCTTTTGGAACTTGATCCTGAAAAACGAAAAAATTTTACCGAGCATTTACCTCGTTATGACCAGCTTATCTGTACATTCCTTCCGGGTGAGCCGTATCAAAACTACATACGCGAAAAAAGCCGTGTATATATTGTCTCGGAGGGCAGCTTCCGTGCAGAATGACGTAAAAAAGCTTTCAGAATTGATTCTGAACTATCTTGATAAGGTAGGGCTTTTTGAACAATCAAAAGTATTGGAAGTATATTCGTCATGGGCTTCTATTGTCGGAGAGAAGCAAGCTGCCCATTCAAAACTAATCGATATAAAACATCAAACGGCGGTTATTGAAGTTGATCACCCCGGTTGGAGTCAGCAGATTTTATTAAACAAGAAATATATTTTGCGAAACTTTCAAAAAAGATATCCTCAACTGGGAGTTAAGAATATTTCCGTTATTGTTTCATCGCATTATGAGACTTCTCATCAGTTTCGAAATACTGAAAATAGCGGTAGAGCGGTTCCCGATAAGCAACAGGTGACTGAAAAAGCTGACAGACTATCAATACAGCAGGAAACGTCGATAGAAACTGATGATGTTGTAAAAACAGAATTACCGCAAGAAGTACAAAAAGCCTTTGAAAGATTGAGGATGTCTATTAGAGAAAGAGGTTAGAATAAATAACAGCGGATGAGGGGAGTCGGACCCCCGTCACGAGCTTGGGAAGCTCGGGTAATAGCCGTTATACGACATCCGCAGAACTTTTAAAGAGTATCACTTATTAGTATAGTACGTCAAGATATCAATTTAATAATTTTAATGAAGAAATGGTAAAAGAAGTAAAAAATTTAATGGGGATGTCCCGAAAGTAACCAACTTTGGGAACATCCCCATGGTAATTTAAGTTTTTTACTTTTTACCTGGAATACGGTATCTTAAACCAATACCGAAGCGAGTAGCATACCATACAGAAGTGTGTATCCTACCATCATAATAATCCGGATGGAAATTAATGGAAACACCGACCGGAGCCCAATCAAGGAATATATTAAAATCAGGGATATTTCCAAAATTTAATTCCCATCTAACCGGTAATAAAACGTATATTGAGCCACCTTTGTAGGTTCCCCCATAATATGGTACGGTGTAGAAGTCAAAACTACCTCCAATAACCGGACCTAATGATAATGGACAGTGTTGATTGCCAAGACCTGATAATACCGGATCCCATACCGTAAAAAGAGCTCCAAGTTGAATATCAATATGATTCCAGCTAAAAAGACCGCTATAACCGGCAACTAAATCGAATTCAACCAAATCATTAAATTCATGTGAATAAGATAAACCGAACGGAGAACCGATATATCCGCCTATTTTATCCTTTCCTCCGTTACCATTACCGCCGCCGGTACCCTTTGCCGCAGCGAAGGTGAATGAGCTCGCTAAAAGTGCAAACATACTAATAAAAAGTAGCTTTTTCATATATCCTCCTGATATATATTTTTTTTAGATTATCTTCTCTTTATCGAAATGTCAAGTAAAAAAAGAGATTCAAAAATTAGCAAGATAAACTTTTTAACAATAATGACTTATATTGTTACTATTATAGTTAAATTGACGAAAAGCGTGCTAAAAAATAAAATAATTAATGAATAGATATTTTATTACAATCTTTTATCAAATGTTTCACGTGAAACATTAAAGAAAACTGTTTGTGAAACTTATAAAAACAAATAAACTTTGATACAGAGTGTATATTGTATAGTGACGGGAAATTAAATTTTCCACATGAATAAAAAAGCCCTTCAATCGTTTGAAGGGCTTTTTGTTAAGATTTCAGTTAAACTTAGAGTTCTTGAGGATAACTATGAATTGATACGTTCTTGGTATTCATTCGATTCGGTGTTAACCAGTATCTTTTCACCCTGTTTGATAAAGAGAGGAACACGAACTACAAGGCCTGTTTCAGTAGTGATGGGCTTTGTTGCTCCTGAAACGGTATCGCCTTTTACATAGTTTTCGCTTTCTGCAACTTCAAACACCATTTTTGCAGGAATTTTTACATCGATAGGGTTACCTTCCCAAATAAGGATTTCGTATTCATCACCTTCCCGCAGATAGTATTTTTTATCGTTGATAATATCTGACGGAACTGAAATCTGATCATAACTTTCCGTATCCATAAAAAGATAGTTTTCCCCATCTTCATACTGATACTGTCCTTTGTGAGTGTCTACTGTTGCATCTTCTACCGTATCAGCTGTTTTAATGGTTTGAGTTAAAACGGATCCGTCTTTTAAATTCTTCATTTTAACACGAGCAAATGCAGCTCCCTTTCCGGGATTTACAAATTCCCGTTCGACTACCAAATACGGACTACCTTTGTGTAATAATACTGTGCCTTTTGCAATATCGCCGCCTCTAATCATATTTCACCTCATATAAAATAAATTAGTATTTCAAAAACTGCGTGAAGGAAAGTTCAAAAAGTGATAATTTAAAAGGATTTTCTTTTCTGAACCATCTGTGAATTTTATAAATCATTATTGCATAACAATTTATTTAATAAACAGGCTTATTTCACAAATAATCTTTTTGAATATACCGAATAAAAAATAATATCAGTTTTTTTAACTTATACAAGTTGGGTAAATTTTCTTTCTTTTTTTCTTTTTAGATAGCTATATGTCCTAATTTTATACAATAAACCCGTAAACATTACCAAATCAATTTTAGCACTGCGATTATTCCGATCAGAATTATAGCAACAGCAATGGCTAATTTTCGGCGTCTGCGGTATTCTTGCTCGGTTTTTGATCTTCGTTTGAGGAAGAACCGATCAAATAAGATGATTGCTGCTATTCCAAGGATCATTAAGATGATAAAGCCTATAAGACCATAGCCGGTTTTATCTGAATATCCTATAAAGATATCCGAGCCTGATCCGTCACCGATAAATATATCTCTTTTCAGCTTTAGAAGAATTGCAATAAAAGATATGATAAGGATGATTAAAAAAATAAGCGCAGTAAAAAAGTATTGTCGGTGTAGCGGGTCGTCTTTTGCCTTCATATTTAAAAAGTTTTTGACGGTAATTGAGCCGAGAACTGTAAGCACTAGAGCATATATAATGCAAATAATGATAAACTGCATTTTTTCTCCATTTCTACTATAAAAGATTGACTTTTTTAGTCATTGTTAGTATCGTCATAAAACTTAATTTTATTATTTTTATGGATGTGAAAAATGAACAAAAAGATTTTATCGATTATTGCCGCAGCACTTCTTGTGTTTTCTTTTACAATAAGCTGTAAGAAGCAATCAGCAACCGAAACTACTACTCCGGCGGAAGGCGCTAATGCTGCAGAAACAAAAACAGAGGAAGAAAAAGAGCTTCCTCCTCCGACGAAAAAAGAAGTCGGCTATGCGTTCGGCGTTATGATGGGTACATCGCTTAAGGACTTTAAACTGGATGTTGATTACGGTGAATTGGTAAAAGGTTTAAAGGATGTCGAAAAGAATAAAGAAGTAGATATTGCTGCTGCGCAGAAGGTATTGCAACGGGCAAGCGAAGCTTCTTATAAAAAAGAGGCTGCAGAAAATTTGGCGAAAGAAACCGAATTTTTGGAAAAAAATGGAAAAAAAGATGGTGTAAAGACAACCGAAAGCGGTTTACAATACGAGGTCGTAACTGAAGGAACCGGTGCTGCGCCGCTTATTACCGATACGGTAAAAGTACATTACAAAGGAACCTTGCTTGATGGTACGGTTTTTGACAGTTCCTATGACCGCGGGAACCCCGTTGAATTTCCGTTAAATGCAGTTATTCCCGGTTGGACGGAAGGCTTACAGCTGATGAAAGTCGGTTCAAAATATAAGCTTTATATCCCCTCTAAGAGTGCTTATGGAGAACGCGGTGTTTCACAGGTTATCCCTCCGAATTCAACATTAGTTTTTGAAGTTGAATTATTGGAAATCCTCCCGCCGGAAGCAGGAAAACCGGCAGAGTAAGCATAAAAACTGACAGAAAAAGCCGTCTGATATCAACAGGTGCCTCTTGATATCAGACGGCTTTTTTTTTTGTGAATTACTGCCGATAATCAATAACAGAAAGGCTCGGTATAACAAGTAAATAATGTGATAAAGCCGTGTCGATATTGGATAGTCAAATTATGAATATTGCAAATTTTTTTACCGCAACAAGAATGGTTGCTGCGCCTCTTTTTATTTGTATTTATTATCTTCCGCGTTATGTAGGAATATCGGAACAAACGGTAATGCTTATTCTTATACCGCTGTTTATTTATATGGAGTTTACCGATTTTTTAGACGGATATTATGCCCGTAAATTGAAACAAGTAAGCAATTTCGGTAAGTTGTTCGATCCTTTTGCAGATGTGTTTGCCAATCTGACTGTGTTGCTTGCGTTTATGTTGTCAGGTTATGTGCCGCTGCCTGTGTTTATCATTATTTTATATCGTGAGTTAAATATTTTATTTTTACGGATGCTTGCACGGGGCAACGGTATTACCATCGGTGCGAAAAAGGGAGGTAAGACTAAAACGGTATGCTATATTCTTGCCGAAGGTTTTACGCTGCTTATTGAACTGCTAATTGCATTTTCGCTTGCAGAAAAAACCGTTACCGATATGATGATTATTATTAACAAAGGTATTTACTGGATTGCTGCCTTATTATCGGTTGGCTCGTTTATCGATTACCTTGTATCATATAGGAAGAGTATCCGTGCCTTACGGAAGGATAAATAAAGAATATAAGAGCGTTGGCGGGATACTTTCCTAACTTTTTCGGAACTAAACTCCCTATAACTCACCATTCTTTTTTGGTAGAATGTCTGCATGATTCACAATATCATTCTTTGCGATGACCACGCGCTGTTGCGGAACGGAATAAAAAGCTGGATAGAAACGCATTCACCCTACAAGGTTACGCACGAAGCCGGCTTATGAGCCCTCGAGCTTTATCATACTGTCCCGTATTAAACTGCACAGGGGACGTTTCCCACGCTGCGCTGCCTTCCTGTACGGCGTGCTCTTCTTTGCGGAACTCAGTTTTTGCCTAACACTGATCAATGTGTAAGACTATTAAAAACAGCCTGATGCGTGTACCCGAAGCAGCCATCGGACTTATTGACTTAAAATGCCTTTGTCATAAAATATCGGTATGAAACATATCTATACGAAAATGCTGCCATTTATGGCGGCGCTGATTGTTATTTCCTGCGGAAGCTGCTCAAGTAAAGACGAAATCAAACCGCTTACCGAAGGAGGTTCTATGAAGTTGACAAGCACGGCTTTTGCCGACGGCGAAAAAATGCCTCAAGAATTTGCAAAACTTGGAGCGAATCACATTCCTCCGCTCGAAATCGACGGTGTACCGGAGGGTACAAAGAGCCTTGCGATTATCGTGCACGATCCGGATGCGCCGCTTCCCGGCGGATTTTATCATTGGACGCTGTGGAACATTCCGCCGCAAACAACGTCGATCGGATAAGGTAATGTGCCATCGGATGCCGTCGAAGGCGAAACAAGCTGGGGTACGAGCGGCTACAACGGACCTCAACCGCCGTTCGGGACGCACCGCTATATTTTTTATCTGTATGCGCTCGATATGAATCTGAGTCTTCCGGCGGGCAGCAGCGTAAAAGAGCTTAAGGCCGCGATTAAAGGGCACGCAATCGAAGCTGCTTCACTTACGGGTATGTTCGGTGCTAAGAATAACCCCTGACCAAAGCAGGCCGCACTATCTTACCGCACCATTCAAAAAAGTTACCGCAGACATTATGCAGTCATTCGCAAATATCGAACTATGCGCTATCAATAATGCACAAGCTCTTAGTGTTAAAGACGGAGTACGGAAGCTGGTAAGTGTAGATAAAGCGTAAGGCAGTCTAGTGGCTATGGACAAGTAACGGAGTAACCGATGGGCGATATGCAAAATGCAAAGATGGAATTTGATGAGATGAACACTGCCCCTGTTATCAAACACATTGCAGTGCGCAGCGCTATAACGAAATCAAATTTACCCGTAGCGGATTATTCTGTTAATCCATACACCGGATGTACCTATGCGTGCAAATATTGTTATGCTTCTTTTATGAAGCGCTTTACCGGACATACCGAACCGTGGGGAACGTTCTTGGATATTAAAGATTGGCCGGAGATCAAGCATCCTGAAAAATATGCAGGGAAAGAATTATTCTTCGGTTCCGTTACCGATCCGTATAATCCGGAAGAGGCACTCTATGAGCGCACCCGCTCTTTGCTTTTACAGTTGAATGGATGCGCGGCAAAAGTCAGTATTGCAACAAAAAGCGATTTAGTGCTGCGCGATCTGGATATCATTCGGAGCTTCCCTAATGCCCGCGTTTCATGGTCAATTAACACACTTGATAACCGCTTTCAACAAGATATGGATAAAGCCGTTTCAATTGACCGGCGACTTACCGCAATGGAAACTTTTTACCGAGCGGGGGTACGTACCACGTGTTTTATCTCTCCGATATTCCCCGGTATTACCGATGTTGAAGCGATTATCAACCGGGTACAAAATCAGTGTCATTTAATCTGGCTTGAAAATCTCAATTTACGCGGCAGCTATAAACCGGTGATCCTGGACTACATAGAAACGAACTACCCTGATTTGTTGCCGCTCTATCAAAGCATATACGTTGACGGAGACCGCAGTTATTGGAAACAGCTTGATGTGAAACTGCAAGCCTTTACTGCGGACATCGGACTTGACTATGTAACAAATGATGACAGTATGAACCGTCCCTTTGATGCACCGCCTGTTGTTGTCAATTATTTCTATCATGAGCAAATTAAAAAATCGGCGTGGAGAAAACACCTTACAATCGGCTCTACTGTTTGAATAGCAGAATACGCTTCTTTATCCAATTGCCGCTTCTACCGACTTAACAGCCTTTTCTAAAATAGACTTGCTTTCATTCCGTAAAGTCTCGCTTTCAATTAGCAGCTTGCTTATTTGCTCCTGCTTTTCTTTTGCGATAATCGGAATTATCACATTTTCTATTTCGCTCTTTTTCCAATGGTTAATAATTGAACCGCCTGCGTCCTTTTCTGCTTGCATTTTTACCGCTACGGAATTTAGCACCAATGCCAGATAATCAGGTAGCACTCTCTTATCTTTAATATCCATGTGTAGTATGGCAGATGATGTAATAATATCTTCGCTTTTATTCATCTTGTAGGCTATGCCGACAGTTCCATCTTTAGATAAAAGTATCGTGTCTTTCTTCGGTCTAATACAATCTTTGAATTCATTCTCTGACAGGTAAATACTCGTATCTGTCAAACCGAATTTAGTTAAATCCTGTACTCTTATAAATGGTGTTCCTTTTGTCTGATAGCTTTCGCTTCCTGGCTCAATCGACTTTTTGATCGTAACAAGATTAGATAATTTATCACAGTTGTTGTCCGACAGTTTTTCAAATAGCCTGTCATATTTTTCTTGATAGTATTCGCTATCCAATCTTCCGCTCACGGCGAATGTATCTTTAAGATTTTTAACAGTATAATTTGCAGATTTCAGATTATCAAACAAGCCGATTTCTTCATAAAGTTTGAAGATTGCAAGATTAATATAATAGCTTGCTTGCTCTTCATAGTAGGCAATTAGTGGCTGCTGGCTGCTGGCTGCTGGCTAGAAAATTATGTGCTGCCTGTTCATTTTTGTCAATAGCTATTTCAACACTTTTTGTAGAAATTTCAAGTAATTCTTTTGCTTTTTTTGAGTACTCCATACTCTGCTTGATATAGCTTGCGATTTCATCTTGAACTTCTTTTTTCACAAGTGGAATTGGCATATTTTTTATAGTTGGTAAATCTGTATTTTGTCTAACACTTGCTTGGGCAATATTTCTGTACAAGTAAAAATCCTTTGCTACATTTTGAATATATGCTCCTACAAAATATGGATTAAATCTTTCATCATTTAACCTTGCTCTAATTGTAAATGAAGCGAATAAATAATTTTCTTGTTCTTTTGTCACCACTCCAATATCACCAACAGTTCCCATCTGAGAAATGATAATATCGTTTTCTTTTGTAAAAAACTTATCCTGCAAGTCTTCTGTATTTTCTATTTCATCGAAGTCTCCTACAATAAAACAATTTTTTAAATTCATTCCTTTAATGTAGGGAATGCTTTTGTTATTTTTGACATATGGACTTGTCGGAACAGTTCCATAGTTAATTAAGCTACAAATATTTTCTAATTTTTCAACGCCTATGTTGTTTATTTTTTCGTCAAATATCTCATATTTAGGCTGGTAATACTCGCTGTCAATTCTTCCTGTTCTTAAAAAGCTTTCTTTCAAAGTTTTGATAGATACTTTTTCATTCGACGGATTGAAATTTTTAAGTCCCAGTTCGGAAATGAGAAGATTTTCGGCTTGGGTGTATTTTGTATTTGCCTCTTTTGAAGCATTATTTAAGTCGCTCATTAAATAATTTAGTCTTTTTCTAAATTCATGCGAAAACACAGGAACATATAAAGACCGTATAGCTTTCTTATCAATCGTCAAAGGCACAGTCCCATTTACTTTTCTCTGAATGATATTTTTCCCTACTGTAGAATTCAAAAATAGATATAGTGTATTTTCATCTATGACATCACCTTTCAACCTAAGCAGAAATAAATTCATTCCCAAAGATACAGGCATATCAAGTTTTGGCATTAAATATGTTCTTCCCGGAGAACCAATTTTGTTGATTAGAACCTCTCCTCCATGCACTTTGCTTTTTGATAAAAATTCATATGAAGATTTAGAAATATATTTCACATTGTCTGAAAAACTATTGGTTTCTAAATCAGTTGTTCTAACCATATAAGCATAATCTTTTTCATCTAATAATTTGAAATTTTGTGCGATGGTTTCATAACTTCCGTTAGAATGAAAATCTGTCAGTACTTTTAATTCTTTCTCAAGCACAGTATGGTTAGTTTTCTTTATTTTCAGATATGAGTTCAGGAATTTTTTAGCAAAAAACTCACTATCTAATCTGTATTTTTCATTATCCTGTGTAAGATTTGATAGTTTTATCTCACTTATCTCTAGCCCGTTTAATAGCTTTGTATACTTTGCACTATCAAACGGGCTTGTCAGAAAAAACTTAAATGCTCTTTTTTTGCAAATTCTGTAAAGGCTTCGGCTATGCCGTCTTCAGTCATTCCATCGTGGTTATATAAATCGTGCTTGACGATTAAGTGTCCGTGCGTATCAAGGATTGGTAATCCGTCTTTATCTTTGACAAAGATTTTATCGCCTGAGTTATCCTTGCTCGGCTCTTGCATTGTGGCAAAAAAGATAGGGTAATCCTCCTTTTTAGGGCAAAGTTTATCGTCCCATTTCTGAACGAAAAGAACCGAGGTTTTCGTTCCCGTATGAGGTTTAAAAACATTTCCGTGTAAGCCGACAACAGCAAGTATTCTGCAACGCTCCGTTATAAAATCTCTAATGTATTTATCAGATGAATTGTTAAACCTTCCCTGCGGAAGCACAATTGCCATTCTTCCACCCGGTTTTAAGAAATTAAGGTTTCTTTCTATAAAAAGAATATCTCTGCCGACTTTTGATTGATATTTTCCATTTGCATTTTTACCGAGTTCATATTTAGCAATTATTCTTGACTCTTTAATATCTCCTGCAAAAGGCGGATTAGCCATAAGAATATCAAACTCAAAAGAATAGTCGCTATTCTTAGTTTTTCTTAGTTTTTTAAGCTTCTTCCATCCCTCGTTATAAGTATCTGTCCAATCTTCGGTTTTTGTTGTATCTTCCCAGCGTTCATAATCCAAGGTGTTTAAATGCAGTACATTTGTCTGTCCGTCCCCTGCAATTAAGTTTAGCGTTCTTGCTACCCGCACAGCTTTTTCATCAAAGTCAATCGCAAATACTTTATCATTAACATAATCGGTACATTCAGCCGGCTTTTTCTGACTGGTGAAAAGATGACTTTGCTCTATTCCTTTTTCTTTTAATATTTGTTTCCATACATAAAATATTGTGTGAACAGGAAATCCGCAAGACCCGCTTGCCGGGTCTATCATCGTTTCATCTGCCTTTGGATTGAGCATTTTAACGCACATATCTATTACATATCTTGGAGTAAAGTATTGCCCTTTTTCTCCCTTAGAAGATTTGCTCATCAAATATTCAAAAGCGTCGTCGACAACATCGAGATTGGAATTAAAAAGCTTTACATCTTGAAGAGAAGATACACACACAGACAAATGAGAGGGACTAAGTAAAATTTTAGCGTCTTGTGAAAATACACCGTCCCACTTATTCTTTGCCTTGTCAAACAGCTTTTGTATCTTGTCTTTCAGTTCCGTTTCCGTATCTCCGTAATTTCTAAATTCAAGATGGCGTACCTGATTTCTTCCGCTTTCCATTTCATCATAAAGCTTTGTAAAAATCAGTTTGAAAACTTCTTCAAATACATCGACACCTGCGTTAGCAAGCACCTCGTCTTCCATTTCCAAAATAAGGTCTTTTAGGCTCTTCTTTTCTGTAAGCAACTTATCTTTTGAGATAAGGTCATCTATCGTCCAACGCTCACTTAAAATATCTGACAGTTTCTCATTAAAGGTCGGGATATTCGGTAAATCTTCAAAAAAATTAGGATCTTTCCTGTGATAAAAAGAAATCTGTCCGCCGTTTGTCCATACGCCAATAGGAGCTCCTGTCGCATTGCAGTAGCTCTTTAACTGTTCCTTTCCGTCCTTCAGCTTTGGCTTTTTAAGTTCAACAATAATGTAAGGGCTTGTTGTTGCAAGTTTATCAAAGATAACGATATCCGCTCTTTTCTTCTCCCTCCCAAAAGAAACACTGTATTCGAGTTCCATTTTTTCTTTTGGATAGTTGTATTTATTGATAAGTTTATTGATATAAAGCTGACGGACAAGTTCCTCATCAGTAAGCTTAATATCTTTATCTCTTATCTGGCATTTTACATAATAGACATCATTTCCTTTTTTATCCGTTTTAGTAGTGATTAAGTTTTCTACACTATCTATCTCTGTTTGATTAAACTGCTCAATTTTATAATTGGAATCCGCTACGATTTTTGAAATTATGCCGCTCGTATTACTTTTCTTATCCTTTTTTAACATATTTATCACCTTTTTGATTTAATGTTATAAACTTTAGGGCATCTTCTATTTCGAAGGATGCAAAGCAAATCTATACCTGAGTTTTTTCAGATGTCCATCAATGTATCACAATTACTGAACACCATCAATATTTCTTTATTCGTGCAGGGTTAATGCTCACAGGCCGCATCGTACCAGTTCTTCTATTGCAATCGATGCAGATGGACCACCGATCCCTGTCGAAGTAACACTCACCTTTACTCCGCCTAACATACCAGTGTAGGTAATATATTCACGGTTGTCTGCAATCAGTTGTGCATCTTCAAAATATGCAGCAATTTTCTTACACCGTTTGGGGTCTCCCGGCATAATGACATATCGTCCTACCTCATCGGGACATATTTGTATATGATGCTGCCGGTGTTTGTCTGTTGCTTCCATATTCATATCCGCACCTCTCTTATAGAATTTTGATTCAAAATAGCTTCATCCTGTACTTACTTCTTATTCTAAACAATAACCCAATCCTCTACAATGTACGGCAACAATCGATGAAATTCCGATGGTGATTAATCCGGTTGTTATTGTCGAGGCAACAACTGCATAAATAACGATGTATCAAATACAATCAATATCTCCGATTAAAACGGCGTTTGCAATGCTGAATCTAAAAGTTTCTCGATACGTATGCTCCACAATCAGATGCTTTCGCTCCAGCGTGATTTTGTACAAAAGCAAAAGCTCGCTTGATTTTTTCCCAATACGTGGTATAATTATACTAATAGGCCTAAGTGATTATTACAATGAAAGTAACGCGTATTTTTATTTTTGGTATTATATGTTTCGCTTCCGTATTTTTCGTTTTATGGTTATCCGATAGCGGCAAAAATGATGTTTTTGACCATGGTGTAGGAGGCGGAACTTCTCTCCCTGCTGAACTGCCGGAAGAGCAAGACTCACCTTCCACCCCTCAGTCGCTGTATTATCGGGCGTATTCGGTAAAACAAGGCGATATGGTCGGCACCATTGCTGCTGAATATGGGGTGAGTCAGGATGCAATTATCAGCCTTAATAAACTGAAAAACACGCGGGCATTACAAATTGATCAGATATTAAAGATTCCGTCGATAGACGGTATTTCTTACACGGTAAAAAAAGGCGATACGCCCGAATCTATTGCCGATAAATACAAAATCTCCTTGGAAAAACTCGCGACAGTCAATACTCTGACTGATAATACAATAGAAGCAGCCTCGGTTATCTTTTTGCCTGATGCAAAGCTTGATTGGGCTACCTTGCAGGAAATTAACGGCGACCTTTTCCGAAGGCCGTTGCATAGCAGTTACTATATCACTTCCCGTTACGGCTGGCGTGATAATCCGTTCCTAAACGGTCAGCGGAGCTTCCATAACGGTATGGATATGGCTGCTCCTAAGGGGACTGCCGTTTATGCGGCATTGAACGGACACGTTATTGCGACCGGATACAGCACCGTATATGGAAATTATGTAATGATTCGTCATCATTCGGGATATCAAACATTGTACGGACATCTTAATACGATTCTCACTTCCAAAGGTAGTTTTGTCTCTGTTTCTTCAAAGATTGGGACGGTTGGAAACACCGGAATGAGTACGGGCCCGCACCTTCATTTTACCGTTTATCGAAACGGAGCGACGCTTAACCCTGCCGGCCTGTTAAATTAGCCTCACGCTATTGAAAGATTGCAACTTCAATAATTATTGACACATGACTAATACAAAATCCCATAAAATCGGTTTTTATATTCTCATAGCCGTTGCCGTAGCGGCCGGTTGGATCGCTGCTTCGGGTATTGCACTGTATATTCGAGGCACGCAATTACTGACTATACAGCTGGAGGGACAAGTACGGCAGGGCGTTGTTTTCGACTCTGTTCATACCCCTGCTCTATTACAGGCTGCATCTTGTACGCAAGGTATCCCGCAGCCGGCCGCAATAAGCGCCCGTTCCGCTGTTGTGATGGATGCGGCAAGCGGAGCTCTTTTATTCGAAAAAAATCCCGATCAAAGTATTCCGCCGGCCTCATTAACAAAGCTTGTTGCGATGTACACGGTGATGCAGGCTGTTGAGCGGAGAGAAATCAGCTTGACCGACACTCTTACACCGCCTGCAGAATCGTGGGCGGTAAATATTCCATCAGGCTCGTCCCTAATGTTTTTGGGAAAAAATCAACGAGTAACCGTTGAGGAGCTGATGAGGGGTATGGCGGTTGTTTCCGGTAATGACGCGGCGGTGGCACTTGCAATGCATACCGCAGGTTCTGTGGAGACCTTTGTTCGGCAGATGAATGAGGCTGTCGCGGCGCTCGGTTTACAAAATACGCACTTCGAGGATGCAAACGGCTTGAGCGAATATAACCGCACAACGGCTCGCGATTTTGCCCGCTTTTGTGCGGTGTATGTGCGGAAATATCCCGACCACCTTGCACAGTTTCATTCGCTGCGGGAGCTCAGCTATCCGCAACCGCATAATATGCTGAAACCGCAAGCAATTATCCGTCAGCCGGCGACAAATACGCTGTTGGGTAAACTGGACGGCTGCGACGGCATTAAGACGGGGTTTATTTATGAGTCCGGTTTTAATATTGCGCTTACCGCACAGCGGAACGGTGTCCGGTTTATTGCGGTTATTTTAGGCGGCGCCGGTAAAAGTATGGAGGAAGGAAAAGCTCTCCGGGAAGAGAACGGTTCAATACTGATGGAATGGGCTTTTTCTCATTTTTCCACAAGATATGCACAGAACTTTCCGTTAGATATTCCGGCTATTCCCGTTGTTGGGGCAAAAGAGCCGGCTCACCGAACGGCTTTGCTGCCGCTGGTGAACGATCCGAGTGGAAATAACGGAGCTTTTACCGTTCCGCTTTCCGATGCGAAGTCAGGCGAAACCGTACCGAATACCGCTGAAATTCATTCGCGTATACTCGTGCCCGGTGCGCTCGCCGCACCCATTGCAGCAGGAGAAAAAATCGGAAAGGTGCAATTCTTTACGGAAGATGAGGGAAAACCGCTGGTACTTGCCGAATTTCCGCTTATTGCAAACAAAACACTTGAAAAGGGTAGTACCCTGCGCTGGAAATATGATAATCTTGCGTTAAAATTGCATCGTGTTTTAAATCGTCGGTAAGGTGGAAAACTTTTTATATTAGGCATCGCTAAAAAACTCAGTGTTTAGAGCTGCCTTATTTATTTTATAGATAATTTTAGGAATACACATTTTGAAATACTTTATTGAAACGTATGGATGTCAAATGAACTTTGCCGAGTCTGCGGCATTGGAACAGCTCTTGCGGGAACGCGGCTGGGAGGCTGCCGAAGATATACAGCACTGCAATTTGCTGATTGTGAATACCTGTTCGGTGCGAATAACCGCTGAAACCCGTGTATTCGGGCGGCTTGGTCTTTTTTCCGCGATGAAAAAGAAGCGGAATTTTACTATTGTCTTGATGGGCTGTATGGCACAGCGGTTACATGATCAGATAAAGGAAAAATTCCCGCTGCTTGATTATGTCGTCGGGATGTTTGAACGGGATCAATTTACGGCAATCTTTGATGCGGTTGAAAGGGAAACGCTTTGGGAAGGCACGGAGGAAGGTGTCGCTGAGCTTATGGCGCTTAACCCGCAGTCCAGTAATGAACAGCGCTATCATTTTTCCAAATGTTCGTATACCGAAGGCGCTTTTCAAAGCTTTGTGCCGATTATGAACGGCTGTAATAATTTTTGTACGTACTGCATTGTGCCCTATATCCGCGGAAGGGAAATTTCTCGTCCGGTTGAAAGTATTTTGGATGAGATTCGATTTTTAAGCGGGAAAAATGTGCGGGAAATCACGTTGTTGGGGCAGAATGTCAATTCGTACCATGGAGTTGACCCTGTTACGGGAGCAGCCGTGAGTTTTCCGTCTTTGCTTCGTGCCGTTTCAGCCGCGTGTGCAGAGCAGGATGTTATTAAATGGGTACGCTTTATTTCAAACCATCCTAAGGATTTGTCTGATGAGCTAATTGATGTAATGGCGGAGGATTCACGGGTATGTAAATCGCTCCATTTGCCGGTACAAAACGGCTCCAATGAAATTCTTGCGCGGATGAATCGGCGGTATACTGTTGAGCAATACCTCAACATTGTTGAAAAGCTCCGTAAGCGGATACCGAACATTGCACTGACAACCGATATTTTAATCGGTTTTCCGGGAGAAACACAAGCAGAGTTTGAAAAAACACTCGACTTGATGAGGACGGTACAGTTTGATTCGGCTTTTATGTATCATTATAATCCGCGTGAAGGGACAAAAGCATACGATTTCCCCGACCGGATTCCCGATACCGAGCGGATTAACCGGCTGCAGCAGGTTATTGACTTGCAGCAGCGTATTACCGATTTTAAAATGCAGCAACGGGTTGGTTCAACCGTTATGATGTTGGTTGAATCGCAGTCAAGAAATAATCCGGATGAATTATTCGGACATACCGAACAGGGTGAGATGGCTGTGCTTGCGGAAAAATGCGACCCGAAACATATTGGACATTTTATGAAAGTTCAATTACAATCCATAAAAGGGAAAACGTTTAGGGCTGTCCCTGTCGTGTAAGGATTTCCAGGGGAGGATATAATGCCGGGAAAGTTATTGTATTTTATTATTGTAATGCTGATGCTTGCGCTGTTCATGGGCTTTAATCTACCGAATCGTTGTGATATTTCTGTAATTTTTCACGTATTCAAAGATGTGCCGATTTTTTTAAGTATGCTGTTTGCATTTTTGCTTGGGAATATTGCGGTTTTGCCCTTTCTTATCAGCAGCCGTCATAAGATGAAGAAGGCTGAAAAGCAAGCGGCCGTATATCACGATGTTGCAAAAGTTGAGTTAAAGCCTGAAAAACGCCGTTGGTTCGGGAAAAAGAAGAATTCCGAAGAGAGCGGAGCGGCAAAGCAGGATGCGTAGCGGCTGTTCCGAATTCAGAAAAATATATTTTTCTTTTATTGTCGCCGGCGTGATGCTGATTATAAATGCCGGTACCGGAGCCTTTGCAGAACCTTCAGAACCGGCCTTACAGTCCAGCGTACATGCTTTGGCGCAAAAAGCCTTTGCACAAAAGACGGAGGCAGCGGTTCGACAGTTCTTTGAAAAGAATTTGGCAACACTCCCGAATGCACAGGCAAAAGTTCAAGCGCTGACGCTGTTGGCAGACTATGAAGAGCATAACGGGAATTATTCCAATGCAGCGGAGTGTTATCGGCAGGCGGCGGGGTTCGATACTTCCGATAAAAAGACTGCGCTTTTATTGGATGCGGTTCGTGCGTTGCTCTGCGGCGGCAGCCTGGATTCTGCCCGCAGCCTGTTAAGTGAAATTGCTGCCGCGCTACCGGTGAGTGACGAAGATCCCTATTACCGGAGAGCCGCCGTGTACGACACGTGGAGGCTGCTCGCTGAAGATCGTGCTGATCGGGCTGTACCGCTTATTACTGCCTATACCAAGAAAAAATCTTTTTCGGAATATCATTCTGCATTGCTGTTTACTCTCTGGTGGATCAATGATGATGAGGACGCAAAGCAGCGGCTGCTCAAGGAATACCCTTCCTGTATGGAAGCGGCGGCCGTCAATGGAACCGTTACAGTGCAGCCGTCAACTTTTTGGTATTTAATGCCGAGAAGCGGACTTGCTCAACAAGCGATAGCCGGCGGTTCAGCTGCTAAAACAAGCACACCCTCTAAAACAAGCGCCTCATCGGAAGCGACAAAAGCTTCAGTTCAATCGAGCGCTGCATCAAAAACCGAGGCCGCTTCTGCACAATTTTCTAAAACAGCAGCAGTTTCCGAAACGCCGCTTAAGCCTTCCTATTATCAGCTTGGATTTTATAAGACAAAAAAATATGCAGAAGCGCTTGCCGCCGATTTGCAAAAAAAACATTTTACCCCCATTATAAAAGAAGAAACGCGTCCCAGCGGTACCGTTTATTTTGCCGTACTTGTTAAAGAGAACGCTGCCGGAGATATGGGGCTCCGATTAAAGGATGCCGGATATGAAGCCTTTCCGATTTTCCCATAGAGTTTCTTTTGGACTATTTAGTACAGCTGTTATCATTTTTTGGATTCTCTTCAACCTTTTAGGATGCGCTTCTACTTCTGCCCGTAAAACCAATAGTTTATTACCTGTCGATATGGCAAGAATGATTGAAGCAGTATTTTCTGCTGATGCACAGATGCAAGTTGAGCAGACTTTTCCGATACCGATGAAGGACTACGATGATTCTATTTTGCCGAATAATTATCTTGCATTTACCGCATATAAGGGACAGGCTTACATTTATTTTTGGGCGCGCGGGCTTACTTCTTTCGATTTATATATCAATAATAGAAAAGTTCCGACAAAATCCATTTGTACGGATAAACCCGTGTGTTTTGATGCATCGCCATATATTAAAAACGGTAGGAATATGCTCTATATTGCGGCGCTTACTCCTACCGAAAACGGTACGGTTCAAAGGCCGCATTCATTACAGGTAAAGATCCCCTACCCTGTTATTTTGCCGCTTTCAAATTCGCCGGAGGCTTTAAAAGTACAGTTAAAAGATGTGCCCTATTCATCTGATACGCTGGAAATAGTTGATCAACTGTTGACCACGGAAACGGAAACGGGATTCCCCGGAGCACAACTCGTTATTATTAAAGACGGCATGATGATTAAAAACAGCGCTTATGGCGCCATCAGCAAGGTTGACAGCGCAGGCAATCTGCTGGATGAGGTTACTCCGGTAACGGAAAAGACTTTATTTGACCTTGCAAGCAATACAAAGATGTATGCGGTTAATTTTGCCGTTCAAAAGTTGATTTCAGAACAGCAGCTTGCATTAACCGATACCGTTCATCACTTTTTTCCGCAATTTACTGATGCTAAGAAAAGCAAAATTAAAGGCAAGACAGATATTACGGTGTTTGATCTTCTAACCCATCAGTCGGGATTTCCTGCCGGAAGACCCTATTCGCTGAAAATAGAGAAACTTAAAAATGCTTCAGAAAAAAACAATCGTGAACATACCTTTGACTTGATTATGGAGACTCCGCTTGTGTACTCGCCGCGGACGGCAATGATCTATTCCGATATCAATTATATGCTGCTCACCTATATTATCGAAAAGATAACGGGGATGGGGCTTGCAGAATATGTTGTCAACAATTTTTATCATCCACTTGGGTTAGATAGGATTTGTTTTACACCGCTCCGTCAAGGTTTCACTCTTGACGAGATTGCTGCAACGGAAATCCGTGCAAAACCGCGTACTCAAGCTGCTATTGATGGTGTGCAAACAACGGAACTCATTCATGGAACCGTACATGACTCTGAAGCATATACGGCAATGGAAGAGATCAGCGGTCATGCAGGATTATTTGCAAATGCGGAAAGTATTGCGGTATTGGCACAAGTTATGCTGAATAACGGCGGATATGGCGTCAAGCGGTTTTTCGATCCGGCCGTTGCAGGGTATTTTACGGCGCAGCAATCCCTTGTTTCAAGTATCGGGCTTGGGTGGCGACGGCAGGGCGTGCAGGAATACAGCTGGGCGTTTTCTCCTTTTGCCTCTGCCGGAACCTTCGGACATACCGGCTGGACGGGAACACTGACGGTTATCGACCCCGCCGAACATCTTATTATTATTTTATTAACCAATGCAAAAAATACCGTTCCGGCGCATAACACCCGTAACAGCCGATTCGAGGGCGATTATTATTTGGCAAAACGGTATGGGGCAATCACTGCGCTTATTTATGAGGCGTTTCGCCAACCAACGCTTGCGCAGCTGGAGAGTATGCTCATCGAACTTGCCGAAAAGAAATATGAAATGCTGCAGCAGATTTCTGCTTTTGATAATCAAGGCTATATTAATGATCTTGCTGCAATTATGAAAACCGTTCAACAGCGTTCTCAAAAGTCTGCCGGATTGCGAGCATTTCTCAAAACCGAGAAGGCTGCGCAGATTCTCAAAATTGTTGACGGCCGGATGTAGAAACGGGAGCGCGTTTACACGTACGCACCTTGATATTTCTTTTCAAATTCAATCGTTGTATTGGAGCCGTGTCCCGGATACACTTGTGTGTTTTCCGGTAATTCGATAAAAAGCCTCTTGAGCGACTGGCATATTTGCATCTCATTGCCGCCAAGTAAATCGGTTCTGCCGCGAGAGCCGTAGAAAAGGGTATCCCCGCTAAAAAGGATGCCGGCTTCCTTGTTCCACAGACAAACAGACCCTTGGGTGTGACCGGGCGTATGAAGCACGGTAAAGCCGTTTACGCTGTCTCCTTCTTTATAAAAATCCGTCGGTTCAGGTAGTGGATTTTTTTCCAGCGGCTCAATTAATTTTTCGGCATGAAGCGGTCTAAAGCTCTTTAAATGGGTTTGCGTACTGGCTGTTCCAAGATACGCGGCATCATTTTCGTGAATCCATAAGCGGTAATCGGGATATTTTCTTACTAAGGCCGGTAGACCGCCGACATGATCAAAATGTCCGTGCGTCAGCATAATTTCAAGGTGAGTTGGATTAAGTTTATTTAAATACTGGGATAATTCGGGGCTCAAACCGCCCGGATCGATTACGGCAATGCTTTCTTTGCTCAACGGGAACACCCATGTATTGACCATAAGGTAGCCGGTTTCAAACTTTTCTATTGAATAGTGCATGGTGGAGTCCTTTTACAAGCTTTGAGGATAGTTGAGAATAGTATAGGCGATTTTATGGATTAAAACAATATTGAGTCCTTTTGAAATATACGGCACATCTGCGACGTTTTTGCTTTGCAAAAACTCGCCGCCAGCAAATGTGCACGGATGTAAATTTGCTGGCAAGGTATCAGTACCGCCACGGATGGCGAGTGTTTTTTGTACGCTCCTAGCATCTACCTACATCTTTTCAAAAGAAAGATAAATAAAAGTATCAACTATATCTTTTTTGGGCACTAAAATAGAGTAACTAATGTTTAGAGGAGAAATGTGATATGAAAAGAATTATTTTTTGTGATATTCCAATGAAAAAAGACCTTGATGCAATGGTCTATGCCGGAACGGGAAATATCAATTCAGGCTATTCAAAGCCTGTTATTTTTCCAATCAATGCAATTATTGCTGAAACTCTTAAAAAAAATGATGATATTAAGGTTGTCTTACTTCGAACCATTGATAAAGCAGGAAACAGTGGTAAGAATTGCAGACTGTTTATGCAAGAGTTGGATACAATAAACGAAGATATTGGTGCAAAGATATCATACGAAACATTGGATTTAGAATTCAAAGAAACAAAAGCTAATCACGAGATCAGATTAAAAGCGATGTTGGATAAGGTCGAAGAAAACAGTCAAATATTTGCTGACATTACTTTTGGTCCAAAACCGTTGCCGATGATTCTTATTTGTGTACTTTCATTTGCTGAAAAATTTCTTAATTGTGATGTTAAAAGTGTCGTATATGGAAAAGTAAGTTTTGGTCAAGATAATAAAGCTTGTTCACCGGAACTGTTTGATGTAACATCGTTGTATTATTTGAATAATCTTACAAATTCTATGGTTGCCAGTGATGGAAAAGAAGCTAGAAAAAATTTAGATGAATTCTTTTCTTTATAGGATGTTTTATGACGAATAATGAAAGAAAAATAAAGAAAGAGGCAGAGATTCAGAATCTTCTTACTTGTTTAAGTAATATTGAGGATAAAAAATCGTGTGAGTATGAAAAACTACTGCAAAAAATATATACACCAATATGGGATTGGATCCTTCTTCGTTTTAATGAAACAGATGTCCGCAATGCCGGTGTTGAAATCTTTCACTGTATAAAAAGAACTCTTTTAAAATACGATGATGGCTTAGGTTCATCTTATATGGGATATTTATATTCCAGTTTAGAAAATGAAATACGCCATAAAAAAGAAAAAGGGGAAGTTAAAAAATTTCGAATGTGTACAAGAGATGATTATAATCGTGCAATTCGACTTATAAAAACGGCAAAGGAGATCGGTAAAAATCCTTTTAATGAAAAGGTTCAAATATGGCTGTCGAAACAATGCGAACTGGATTTGGATAAAGTAAAGGATTTAATTCTTAAATATTATCAATCTCAGATAGTTGTAGAACAAATAACGAACAATGCAGGCGAAGAAGATTCTTTATTCAATACAGATGCAGTTCAAAATAATTATCTTACACCTGAGGAAAGGGTTTTTAAAACAGAATATGCGCTTGATGATTTGAAAAAGATCGAGAGGGCATTTGATGAATGTCAAGAAAGACAGAAAATTTATTTATCTTCATTTATTACCCTCAAGGTACTTCAGGCTTTGGAACGTACTTTTCTGATAGGTCAAATAGTAGACTTGCTGCAAAAAAGGAATTTTATAGACCTTGAATTACTTAATATTTTTACCTTACAAGCGGAAATGCCGACACAAAGTCAATTAGCCGTAAAATTCGGCAAGGATGAAGGATATATCAGTAATAGAATTTCAGATTTTTTTGAAAAAGTTCAACAAAAAAGTATCAACTAAGTAAATTGCAATTACTAATTATAGTAACAAATTATACAAGGGAATACCCTATAAGGAGAAAACGATATGGCATTCGATCCGTCAAAGTACACAGTAGCAAAAGCAAAACCTCTTCCGGTGGTTTTATTATTGGATACCAGTTCCAGTATGAGCATCGGTGGAGAACAAACAAAAATTGCAGAACTTGAAAAAGCCGTTCAGGAGATGATTAAAGATTTTGCCCATGAAGAACAACTGGAAACGGAAATCCTTGTTTCTGTTATTACTTTCGGGAATAATGGTGTACAATTGGCGCTTCCGTACACAAATGCCTCAAAAGTTGAATTAATAAAACTTGAAGCCGGAGGCAACACTCCTATGGGAACTGCTTTACAAATGGCGAAAGACATGATTGAAGATAAAGAAACGACCCCCGGCCGTGCATATAGGCCTCTTGTTATTCTGTGTTCGGATGGAGCGCCGACTGATGATTGGAAGATACCTATGGAAAACTTTATCAAAAACGGACGTTCTTCAAAATGTGATCGTATGGCAATGGCTATTGGTTCTGATGCAAACGAAGATATTCTGAAAAATTTTATTGTCGGTACTGAAAATCCGCTTTTTTATGCTAAGGATGCATCAGCTATGCATAAATTCTTTAAGTTTGTAACAATGAGTGTGACAAGCAGAAGCCATTCTCAGAATCCAAATCAAGTTTTCAAACTGGAAGCGCCTAAGGAAATCTTAAAATCCGTAAGTGTTGAACCTTCCGGCGGTAGTTATTGGTAATAATAGATTTTAAGGGCGGTAAACTTTATGAAAGAATGTTTACTTTCGTGGTACGGCATAACAGATTTTAAAGCATCTCTTGGGATCGAAAAAAGCGGACCGCTCTTAGGAGCAATTTTATCAACTCATTACACTGAGATTCAACTGTTAGGTTATACGAATAACGCGGCTGAATCTTACTCAGATGAAGTTTTTGATAGTGAGCTTGCATCTTTAAATAGAAATGATACGGCAGAAGCAAATAATTTTGTTTATAAATGGGCAAATACACAACCGGCACATCATCATTTTATAAAGTGGTTGCAAAATAAAGTAGCAGAAAATACTAAAAGTATTACTATTGGATTCACACCGGTGAAATTGAGAAAATTAAATGATACCGAGGGAATATATGCAGCAGCAGTCCGATTGTTGGAAACAATTGCAGAGAATAGCAATAAGGAAGATATATACGTGACTTTGTTTTTAAGTCCCGGAACTCCGGTTATGGCTTTCTGTTGGGCAATGGCGGCTTTGAAATTTCCGCAGTTTCGGAAACGACTTATAGCATCATCGGATCCGAGAAAAGGGCCGGAAAATATCGGTTTACCGCAAGAATGGATGGAATGGTATGGAAAACAAATGCCGTTAGAACATCGGAATGGTAAATATTTTGACATGATATTTCATCTTTATGGTGATCAAAGAATACCGACATACTTAGGTCTAAAACAATTTAACTGCAAAAGTCATGTTTTTATTACATCCGCAGGATACCATGCCGTTGATATTATGAAACAATTTGTTAAGGAAGATATTGAATTATTAGAATTAAATGTAGACGCATACAATCCTAAGGATGTTCAAGATAAATTACTTAAATTTATTGAAGAAAAGGATGGGATTCAAAATCAAAAAATAGGATTCAATCTAACGGGTGGAACAAAATTAATGTATGCAGGAGCATTGAATGTTTGCAGACAACTCGGCGGGATCCCCTTTTATTTTAACACGAGAGATAAAAAGGTTATTTTTCTTAATGATTTCAGTTCTAAACCTATAGTTAAGATAGAAAAAGTGAAATCCTTTATAAAATTGAACAGTAACGGTTTATCAATCGGTGATTCACAAAGAAAAATTCCTCAGCAAGCAGATATGATTTCTTTAACAAACTATTTATGGAAAAGAAAAGAGATTATAAATGATATTGCAGGCGAAATCAAAAAACGATATTTTGAGTTACGAAAACCTTTTATAAAAGAAGAAATTACCGTTTTTACCGATAATGATCGCAATTCTTATATTAAAATTAAAGACAGGCAATATGTGTTTGAAGATGCTTCACAGTTCAAGGTTTATCTAACCGGAGGATGGTTTGAAGAATATGTTTATAATAACTTAGAGAACTTGGTTAAAACAAAAAAAATAACCGATTTGCATCATAGTTTAAAAATCTCTTATGAAACAAATAATGCAACTACATTAGAGAAATTTTTAGGATTAACTAAGTCGGAAAACAATCAGTTATACCAAGAGCTTGATGTTGTTTTTACCGACGGCAATAGACTGTATGTCATAGAATGTAAATCGGGTAGAGCCGAAGTAGAGCATATTATGAAACTGGAAAATATTGTGAGATATTATGGCGGTTTGGAAGGAAAGGGAATTTTACTGTATATAAATAAAGTTGATAACCCTATTGTAGTGAAAAAAGCAGCGGAATCAAAAAATGTCAGAGTTTTTGACGGTGATAATATCATATCGAAAATAGAGGAGTTCGTAGGTTTATATGACTAAAGTCTTAGTTGTTATTGATAATTCGGGCAGTATGTTTTGTTTGTCGAAATCCGATATTTTGGAATCTATCTGTAGAAGTATTTATCTTCATGAGGATATTGAGGCAGATTATTATAGATGGGATACGTCTATAACCAGAATTGATTATCAAAATGAAGAATTAATAAAAGATGTTAAGGGAACAGCAAATTTGGGAGCGCTGGTTGATTTTATTGAACAGCAGGTAGTTGGAAATATTATTCTCCTGACGGATGGGTATATTGATGGTGATAAGACGGATTTAAACAGAATCTTAAAAGAAAATAAAGAAATAAAAGTGAGATTGGTGGGAGTTGGTGCTGATTGGAATTCAGTAGTAAGTTCACAGTTATTTCCGCCAAGTTTTATTGCCGAGAATAAAACTTGGTATATCTTTAATACGCTTGAATTGGATGCTGCCTTAGATTCGTTCTTAGAAGTATAACAAAAAGGCAATGCTAATATGAAAAATAAATATTGGAAAGGAGCTGCTGTCGAAAATATAGGACCAGCTCATATTCGACAAAATATTTCTATGCAGGATGCAAACCGACTCTGTTTTTTTAAGAGCGGTTTTATTGCTGTAGTTTCTGATGGTCTGGGAAGTAAAACTCATTCTGATTTCGGTTCAAATGTGGCCTGTAAAATATTTATAAAATATTCAAAAAAATGGATTAGAAAAACAAAAAAATCACCCGATAGATTTATAAATAATTTTCATAAATATTGGGTACATTTAATTGAAAAATCAGGGTATAAAATTAAGGATTGTTCGGCAACATTATTGGGGGTTGTATGCAATGGGAAAGAAATGTTTTTATTCCGTTTAGGCGATGGGATGATCGTGTGCCTTTCAGATAATCAAAATATTTTAGTTTCGGATAAAAAAAACGGATCATTTTCTAATATTACGAAATGCTTAGGTAATATTAATAGCCGTGAAGACTGGCAATATTTAAAGATAAATGTAAAATTTATTAAGAGCGTTTTTTTATGTACTGATGGAATTTCCGATGATTTAGAAAACAGCTGTGAGATAGATTTTGTACAGGATATGTCAGATCGATATAGAGATTATTCATGCAAACAAATAAAACTGGATATGAAACAGTGGATTTCAAACTGGCCTGTACCCCGACATACGGATGATAAGACTGCTATATTTATAACTAAGAGAGGTAATGTTTAATTTATGGATGTAAAAATAACAGAAATAAAAGTTGTTGATGTAGAAAACCGTGTATATATTTTAGGTGAAAAGATTGGGCAAGGAGGGCAAGGCGCCGTTTTTCATGTTAAAGATGATGCCGATATTGCAATAAAGCTTTCTACCGATAAAGAAGGAAACCCCTTACAGGATGATACTGCAATAAAAAATATTTCCTACAAGCTTAATATTATTCGAAAACTTCCTCTGCTGCAAAATATTAATCTTTCCAAACCTCTTAGTATTTTAAAAAGTCATGCCGGATATGTCATGACTTTTATGAATGAAATGAAAAGTTTTGAAAGCTTTCTGAAGTTGCATCAAAAAATTGAAGATAATGATATCCCTAGATGGTTAAAAAATGAAGCTGGGAATCCGATTCAAGATGCTGAAGTTTGGATAAACTTTTGTAAAACAGGAAGTATAAGAACAAGGTTGCTTGCTCTGTACAAAGTCTCAGAGTTACTGGCAAATCTTCATGCAAGGGGGCTTGTATACGGTGATATTTCCGGCGGTAATCTTATGTATAAAGAATTAGCCGCAGGAATAATAGCCGGACTAATTGATACTGATAATATTAATTTTGCCGGAAAGAGTAAAACTTATTTCACTCCCGGGTTTGGAGCTCCGGAAATAACAAATGGTAAAAGTTCTGCCACTGTTTATTCCGATTCCTATGCTTTTGCGGTTGCCGCTTTTTATATTTTAACAATGCTACATCCATTTAAAGGTAAAAAAGTTCTGGGATCGGATGATAATGATGATGATGACTGGGCGAATAGTGTTACGGTACAACAAAAAGCTGATCCCGGAAATTTTAATGATACCGGTATGTATCCATGGATATTTAATCAAAATGACGACTCAAATTCTTATGGAGATTTAGAACAAGTCAATTCATTATTCCTTACTCCGTTATTGTTTGAATTATTTGATAATACGTTTTCAACAGGACATAATAACCCTAAGTTACGGACTCCATTAATCAGATGGCCGAAAGCTTTTGCTCAAGCAGCAGATTTAACTATTAGATGCTCATCATGCGGAATGACTTATTATTATGATTATACGGAAGATGATAAATATTGTTGTCCGTACTGTTCAACGGAACGATGTCCTTTCGTTCTAGTAAAAACTTATATAATTAATAACGATGAGTCTGTTTATTCTTTTGTTCATGAGATAGACAAGGAAGAGTTTTATATACCTTCAAGATGCTTTGAATCATTTAAAATAAATGAGAGTGATAATTCCGTAGTTGGAATTTCTTTGAAAAATGGTTTTATTGCACTACGATTGATTGAATCTGA
Source organism: Treponema sp. OMZ 838 (assembly GCF_000775995.1). Taxonomy (NCBI): domain Bacteria; kingdom Pseudomonadati; phylum Spirochaetota; class Spirochaetia; order Treponematales; family Treponemataceae; genus Treponema; species Treponema sp. OMZ 838. The sequence goes on from NZ_CP009227.1 coordinate 1,196,018, forward strand.
GTATGCTATTTATATTGAAAAGAACAATCTTAGAGAAAGATTTACCGGTGTTTATAAATTTAAAATTTCGGATATCCAAAACTTTTCAATCACTTTATTAACACAGTATCGCAAAGTAATTATTTCCGGAGGAGAATTACAATGAAATTAAGCGAACTAAGATACGGAGAACACTTTTCCTGCAGAATCGAGCCGTATTCAAATCCTGCTGATAATCTTATTGATAAACAAAATCCGCTTGGAATAATACTTCAAAAGAATACTCATTTGTCTGATGCTTATATCTTACAAATAGGGGCGGCTGCTAAAATGGTTAGGATGATAAAGTGTTCCGATATTTCTTCATTAGAAAATAGGATTCTTGCAGGTCAAACAAATCTTTATGAAGTAATAAATATCCTTTCTAACAATCAATTGGATATCGAGGTTGTATTTTTTAGAGAATATAAAACATTTCCGCAACCCTTTATTGTTAATGTAACGGAAGATTTTATTACGGCCTGTGGAACTTCTCATTTTTGTTCTAAAGGTAAAGATGGCGACCAGTTATGCGGTATTTTAAAATCTCAATTTATGTTAGGTTCATCGTCAAATTCCTATTTTCTTTATATAGGAAAAACTCCCGGAGATGATGATCCTGCGGCTTCTTGTACATTAGTCAATAAAGATTGGCAATTAGTCATAAAATCAAGGGAAATAAGGGATGAAATTTCGTTATATTCATCTGATATCAAAAGACATATACCCAGAAACAATGATAATTCCGTGTGTTTGGCAAAAGGTGAATTGCGATTTGCGTATTTAAGTACAGAAACGATTTCAAAATTGAATGAACTGGAAATGAAAAAGAATTTAGATGACGGTAGCAGTTATATCGGGGAATGGGATAAATATAACACGGAAATAGGAAAAAGACTTCTTGAAGCTGCTCGCAAAGTAGGGTATATCGTGTTATCCGGAAAGCCTGAAAAACTTAGTAATCATGAAATACTTTTTAACTACTCATATAATGGTGAAAATAAACTTGGCGACTTTAATAATTTAACTATAGAAACGGATACTGTAGATATCGTTCAAGAATTACCGGATTACTTACTAAATCCGAATATGACTTACGAAGAATGGATTGGTGAAATTGATAAAAATCTTGAGCAGGAAGCTTTGTTTCAAAATAAAAAAAAGAAAAAACAAGAACAAGAAGAAAAGCACTGGAGCAATCTTAATATTATTGACTATACACAAGATACGATTACTATAGAATCAAAGCATAAAGGATTACCTAAAAGAGGAAAAAATGGAGAATTATTTATGATTCTTTCCATTACCGGCGAAAAAATACAGGTTGAAAGAAGACGGCGTGCACGACAGAATATCCTTAAAGGATGCAGCCAGATAAGTAATCTGGGGCTTATCCTTGATGGAAAATCGAATCTTAGCTCAAATATTCCAAGTGTATCCGGTACTAAAAGAAAGTTATCCGATAAGGAACAAAAAAAAGTATATGAAAAGATCTTTGAATTTGAACCGACGGAAAATCAAAAGAAAGCTATAAACATTGCTCTAACAACTTCGGATATTGCAGTTATTCAAGGTCCTCCGGGAACAGGAAAATCTACCGTTATTTGTGGAATTATTGAATCTTTAAATCAAGATTTTCAGAAAGACAATAATCTGGCAGGAAAAATATTGGTAACAAGTCTTCAACATGATGCGGTAGATAATGTTACCAATAGACTTTTAACGAATGGATTGCCGACGGTAAAATCCGGCCGCTCAAGTTCTGAAGATGAGCTGAGTATTTCTACAACGCAAGCTGAAATTAAATCTTGGTGCCAAACGGTAGTCAAAAATATTGAGAAAAATATTCCTGCCGTAATAGAATCGGCTGAATTTCAAAATCTGCGTTCTTTATTTTTAGATTATCATAAAGCTCCGTCAACTGCGATGGAGATTGCACTTTTAAATGGTATTAAAAACTTAAGCTCACGATTTACAACTCCTGAAATTATAGAAAAAATAGATTCAATTTTAGTAAGTTTAGATCAAGACCCTTCCTCGGATGATATGGATATGATCAATTGCCTTTATGCCTTACGAACCGATGAGGTCTCTTTTCAAGATGATGGTACAAAACGAGCTATGGAATTGGCTGCTCGTTTACGAGAGGCGCAGATTCCTATTCCTTCATGTTTAAGTAAAGCTTGTAGTTACGAATTGAAATCTGACTTGTCGTTTTTAAGCGATTTGGAAAATTTACAAAATGAGCTGCTTGAACAATATCTTCCGCATGAAGAGTTCAGACGCAATAAAGAAAATGCCGTTATTGCTGAGATTGTTAATGAAGTATCTCAAAGAATCCAAAAATATCCTTTTGACCCGAGCGAAAAAAAGAATATGGCGCTTGCCGACTTTATTTATGAGTTAAAAAATAATCCCGATGGGATACTGAATACGCTATTAAGTTATAATCCTGTTTTGGCAGCCACCGTACAACAAAGCGAAGGACAAGAAATTAATGAGGCACGCCGAAAACTTGGCCTTGATACCGATAAGCAGAAATTACCGTATGAATATGTGATAGTAGATGAAGCTGCTCGTGTTGCTCCTCCGGATTTATTAATTCCTATGGCGAAAGGAAAACATATTATTTTGGTAGGGGATCATCGTCAGTTGCCTCAACAAGTTGACCAAGATATTGAGAAAAAAATGGAAATATCGGCAGCAAGCAGAGAAGAAATTGCTTTCTTGAATGAAAGTACTTTTGAAAGATTATTCGCTCAATTAGACGCTTCAAAAAAAATAACGCTTGATAAACAATATCGTATGCATCCTCTTTTAGGAACTTTTATCAGTAAGGAGTTTTATGAAGTTCATAATCCTGATGAAAGATTTGAATCTCCGCTAAAAGCAGAAATATTCAGCCATAATTTGCCTATAATCACTAATAAAGCAGCAATTTGGTGCAATGTTGAAAATGAACGAAATGGGGGTGGTGCGGAAAATAGAGATGCTTCAAAAAGCAGGTATAGAAGAGGAGAGGCGATTGTTGCAGCAAAACTCTTGAAGAAATGGTTGGATTTTGATACGGAGAAAAAATTGACATTCGGTGTAATAAGTTTTTATTCGGCGCAATGTCGTGAAATAAAAAAGCAATTATCTTCTCTGGGTATTTGTACTCAAAAATTGCAAATAAATGAAGATTATCAATATACCTTATCTGATGAAAAGAAGAACATTAAAGAAAGGCTTCGAATCGGTACTGTTGATGCATTTCAGGGCATGGAATTTGATGTAGTTATTTTATGTACGGTACGTACGGCAACAGAAGACAGAATAAGAAATGCATATTCTGAAATGCAAAAGGATGCCGAAGAAGGTTTACGGAAACAACAGGGGCTTTTTGGGTTTTTAATGTCAAAGAATCGGCTTTGTGTAAGTATGAGCCGCCAGAAGAAAGTACTTGTTGTAATCGGTGATAAAAATTTGTTTACAAGCAATATCGCAGAAAGCACAGTTCCTGAACTTAATCATTACATCACCATGTGTGAAAATAATATCGATTTCGGACTTGTATTTGATGCTAAATCAATTGATTAAAGGAGAATAATAATGACGGACGCACAAAAATCGGAATTGGTAATTCTCCGAAAAAAAATAGAGGTATTATTTCAAACAAACCATGCTTTGAAGGTTTTGCACCTATCAAAAACAGTCAGACAAATTTGTTCTGGCCTTGCATTATGTATCAAGTGGAAATACAAGTAGATAAAAGCGAACTTGATATTTTTGAAAGAACAATATTAAAGTTTGCAGATTGTAATATCACAAAGGCAAAGGATGTTGCAGATTTAATGAATATGGAAGTTGAAACGATAGCGTTTATTCAGAATAGGCTCGTTATAAAAGGTTATTTAAAAGACAAACTTTGTTCGATTACCGATAAAGGCCATGCATACTTAGATGAATATATAAACGGTAATCATACGGAGGCACAAGTTATTTGTTTGTTTAAAGATATAAACTCCGGAGAATTTATAGATTTAGTGGAAGTTTATCCTGCAAAAAATACATTGACTATTTATTCAGAAAAAAACGGTACTCTAGAAGGATCATTTAACCTGCCGGGAAATGGACGGAAAAAAGGTTTTGTAGTTATCTCTACTAACTATGAAAAAGCCATTGCATCTGAACCGGAAGCGTATCTCCTCTTAAGAGCTATCAGAAAATATAACAAGGCTGTTGAGAAAGAATTAAAAATATCTCTTAGTAAAATTTCTAATTCCGTTAAAGTAAAAAGTAAAGAGGTTGTATTTGTTCATACAGTCGGTTTTGCTACTGCTAATGGAGAAATCCATTCTACCGATGCTGCCGGAATTGGAATTTCCGATATTTTTACGGATTTTATCCGAAATGCAAACGATAACGAGCATCCGTGGATTCGATCGATTTTTGAAAAGGGAAATGCTAAAATAAACAATGAAGAAAAAGAGGCTGATAATAAGTACGAGAAACCTCGTTTTAGCTATCCGGCAGTATCCAATCCGATTTTCAATGCAGTAAAGACTTTTAATGAAATAAAATCGGTTAAGGTAGAAAACCATATTGCGCGAGAAGATATGAAGCGATCGGGAGAAATCATTTATTATAATATATTCACAGCCTTGGAATATGCTTTGAAGATGTATTATGCTGATTTTAAGTCTAGGGAAAAAGAAGATGTTACAATACAATTGGCAGATCAGGAAGCGCGACAAATAAACAAAACTAAAATAAAAGAAGTTGGAATAGCGGAAGATAATATTTTCTTGTTCTATATTCTTGCACAAAATCTTTCCATAAATCTGCCGCACAACTATCTAACATTATTAAAGGTATATCCCGGTAAAATCAAATCAATGAGGGATGATAATCAACCTGAACTTATACCGTTATTGTGTTTATGTCTGGCAAATGCTATTGATGATCCCGAAGTTCCGTTGAGTTTTTTGGCAAAAAATTATCCGGACTTTATGATTGATTTTTTTAAATTAAAAGAATTACGTGATAAAACCTCAATGGCGCATGGTCCAGGATTAACATTCTCAGATGTCTCTGCAAGTAAGTGTAAAGAGATAATCGAGAAGATTCTCTTTTACGTAGAATATTTGAATGAAAAACTAAAAGCCGATAATAAGTTACTTACTGATTATTTTAAAGATGATATTCATAACAGTAAGTATCAATACTCCTCTTATATTCAGAAGATATATGAAAAGAAATTAGAGTTATACAAAGATTATGGCTATGTAACTATTAATAAACTTCCTGCAAATCTTATTAAACAAATGATCAATTCTCTGATTACGTTTGGAGATCGCAAATATGTTGCAGGAAGTGCCTGTTCGGTATTACAACAGTTCTTTGAATATTCAATTACGGCTATGTTAAAATATATGATGCCACCTTCTAAAGAACAAAGAAACTGCAATTTTGTAGCGGAAAAATGTAGAAATGTATATTTTGAACTCAAAAATAACAAATTGCCTGATTCTATAGGTACGGTAAGTTATAAAAAGATAGGTAAGGCTGTATGCGGGGGAGGATGCGATAGTTTAGGAGCCGGTATTGTAAGTTTTTTGATACTTGTACCGGAGGAGCAACTAATGGATATTTCTCAACAATATCCTCGGTTTATTCTTGATTTAGATTTTTTGTTAAAATCACGCGGGCATAGTGATGTTCGAGAATATTCTGAACGGGAAGTATCAATTTATAAAAAAATTGTTACTAATATAATAAAGATACTGATAAAATACATTGACTAAAGGAGTGAATAAAATGTGGCCTTTTACAAATAATAAAAGAGAAAAACAGCTTGTTGAGAGAGAGCACTCGATTAAATCAAAAGAAGAACGCCTTGAAGATGAGAAAGATTTGCTTGAGCAAAGAAAAATCGAATTTGAGCAATATAGGGACAAAGAAAACACCGCGATAAAAGATGAATTTTCAAAGTTGGATGACGCTCGTACCGTATTCGAAATGAAAAGAACCGAATATGAACCTAAATTTCAAGAAGCTATAAAAGGATTTTCAGCAAGGATCAAAGAAAATGAAGCGGATATTCAAAAACGTAATTCTGAAATTACTGTAGAACGGCAGGAAGAACAGAAAAAGTTTGCTGAGCGGCTCCATGAAGCTCACCAAAAAAGTGAAAGAGAACACGAAGAAACTCTTTTTGTACAAACCACAAAAAGAATTCAAGAAACGGATACGGAATTAAGTAGTAGACGCGATGCAATTGCTCAAAAAGAAGCAGAACTGCGTCAACGAGAAATCATTTTAGAACAAGATCGTGATAAGCTTATACAAGACAGAAAAGATTATGAACAAAAAGATTCTCAGTTAGCGGCAGAAAGAACAATCGTTTCTTCAAAAATGGCGTCTTTAGATGAACAAGCAAAAGAATTAGCCGATGCAAAAATTAAAGAGTTAAATGCGAGACTTGAAAACTACAAAGAACATCAAGAAAGATTAAGTCAAGAACGAGCAAACCTTGAAATACGGCTCATTGCCTATGAAGAGATTAAGCACAGACTTAATGGCCAAGAACCGGAATCCATATTAGTTGAAATTCAATCTCTAACCAGACAGTTAGCGGAAGCTAGAAAGACGTTACAGAATTACCCTGATAATGTTGAAGAAGAACTCAACCGTAAACAGGAAGAAATAGACAGTCTCTCGGAACAATTAGAAGACTCAAGATATAAACTCGTAGCGCTTCAAAAGCTTGCTAACAGCGGTGAATTAAATGCGGTACATAATACTTCATTAGAGACACAAAAAAACATACTTGAACAGGATAAGCTTAGATTAGAAACGCTTAATGCAGAGCAAAATGAAACGATTAAGCATTACAGAGAATTATATGATAAAGAGGCGACGCTTGAAGAGAAATTAAATTCTATTATGGCTCCGCATGAAAATTTTACAGAAGATAAAATTCGTAAAGAGCCGCTGATATTAGTAACAAAAAAAGAAGTTGAAGATTCTGTAGAGTCCGTTCCCGAAACTGATTCAGATATAAATCAAAACAGTGACAATGCCGCTAATACTGACAACGCAGATAATACCTCAGAACAGAATCAGGAAAGAGCGGTATCAGGGGAAGAGGCAATTAATGATGAGCTTTTATGGTTAGATCAAGTATGCAGAAAGATCGCCGATTATGGTCTTGCTTTTTCACCGAGAATTATTAAGGCTTTCCATACGGCATTAAAAACCGCTGAATGGTCTCCATTGGCTGTTCTTGCCGGTGTCAGCGGGACCGGTAAATCAGAATTACCACAATTATATGCAAAGTTTGGCGGCATTAATTTTGTAAATATTCCCGTTCAGCCTAATTGGGATAGTCAAGAGGCCTTGCTCGGTTACTACAATACAATTTCCGGTAAGTTTGAAGCTCAGCCTCTTCTAAAATATTTAATTCAATCTCAAAAAGAGAATTCAGAAAATTACTCTGTCAGCTTAAAAAATCAACTGAATATTATTTTACTGGATGAAATGAATCTTGCACACATTGAACAGTATTT